>NZ_JAPQLF010000120.1:0-5600 GCF_028982105.1 Wolbachia endosymbiont of Drosophila bicornuta
CTACTGCTCTACCATAGCCATAAGCACATATCTTATCCTATTCGGACTATTGCGAGAAGTGCTATACTTTTGATCTTTAAATAAGCAATGAGATATTTTATTAAGCCAAACGCACCATTCTTTCCCGGTGTTAATAAGTCACCTATACTGATCTTTTTGTGCCTACCCTGCCTGTGCTTGACTTGTATGAATCTATGTACTATTTTCCCATCTTGTTCATACCGAAGAACAATATCATCAAAATCCTTAGCTGATTTTTTCTCTGTGAATAGGCGGAAAGAATACTCTCTATCTACTGCATGTTTAGGAAACAGCATTAGCCATCTCGCTTGATACATAATACCATGAAAGGTGCGCTTAACCGCCGAGCAGGATAATCTTACAGGCACCTCACTCTAATCTCTCACTCAAAATTGAATTCACCACATCAGGGCTGGCTTTTCCTTTGGTAAGTTTCATAACTTCGCCGACAAAGAATCCGTATAACTTTGTTTTACCGCTTTTGTATTCTTGAACTTTATCTTGGTTGTTATTGACGATTGTGTCGATAACTCCTGATATTTGACCTCTATCGGTTATTTGTTTTAGGTCTTGCTCTTCTATAATTAAAGATGCAGGTTTGCCAGTTTCAAACATAATATCAAAAACTTGTTTACCAAGTTTAGCAGAGATCGTTCCATCAACGATAAAATCTAAGAGCTCGGACAGGGCATTGGCTTTGATTGGAGAGCTCACAATATCAATATTTGCTTTATTTAAACGACCGAAAAGCTCTACAGTTAACCAGGTGACCGCGAGCTTTGAATCATGTTTTTTTATCAATTCCTCAAAATAATCAGCAATTGCTTTATCGGAGGTAATGACGTTTGCATCGTATTCGTTGATACCCAATTCCTCAATGTATCGCAGCTTTTTTTGATCTGGCAACTCGGGCAAAGATGATTGAATTAAATCAATTTTCTCCTGGCTTACCTCAACAGGTAATAAATCAGGCTCAGGGAAGTATCTATAGTCGCTTGCATCCTCTTTGTTTCGCATCACTTTTGTTTTTCCCGAAGCAACGTCAAACAATAAGGTATCTTGACTTATTTCTTCTCGACTTTCTAAAATTTCAATTTGTCTTTGTATTTCATAGTCTATAGCTTCCACAATATAACGTATCGAGTTCAGATTTTTTATCTCACAACGAGTGCCAAATGTGCTACTGCCTTTTAGGCGGACAGAAACATTTGCATCACAACGAAGTGATCCCTTTTCCATATCACCATCACACGAACCAATATAACGCAAAATCTGCCTCAATTTTTTCATGCATTCTGCAGCTTCCGCAGATGAACGGAGATCTGGTTCTGAAACAATTTCCATTAAAGCAACCCCTGCACGATTTAAATCCACATAAGTTTTGCTTTCCTCATGAACGCTCTTTCCTGCATCTTGCTCTAAATGAATTCTCGCGATTCTTATTTCTTTTTCATTATCGTTGATAAATATTCTACCATTTTTAACTATTGGCTCAAAAAACTGGGTTATCTGGTACCCTTGCGGTAAATCAGGATAAAAATAATTTTTCCGATCAAAGTAAGAATACTTATTAATTTCTGCAGAAAGTGCAAGACCGGTGCGTATTGCTTGCTCTATGCAGTAATAATTTAGTATTGGCAGCGTACCTGGCATTGCCGCATCAACTAGAGAAACCTGAGTGTTATGCTCAGCACCAAACTCCGTTGATGAGCTAGAAAATAGCTTCGTATTAGAAGAAACTTGAGCGTGCACCTCAAGCCCAATTACTGCTTCCCAATCCTCTTTCGTCATGTACTTTATTTAAATGATAATCTTAATATTCTGCAAAATTAGCACAAAAAGTCAAAACAAAACTCATGTTAGCTAAGTGGTATGCAGATTGTTTTACCCATAGAAACGGGTTAAATGCAAAAGATTACTTGACAAGCTTCGCCAGCCCTCTTATCATAAAATTGAAGCTATTTATTTATCTTCTCTGTACAGATTAAATGACAAAAAAACTCACGTATCTGGCGTCTCATGTTTAATTTTTTGCACTATGTGCACCTTATGTCTTTATAAAACTTCTACCTACATAAGCTGAAACGCGCTTATAAAGCGTTTAAAACATAAAAAAACGCCAACTTAAAAAATGGATAGTGAATAACTAGCTACCCTAGGGTTTCTTTTCCCTTTTTTTCTGTTTAGTAAATTTCTTAACGTTTATGATTTAGATTAGTTGCGGTTTAAAAGCAACTGAATCGCGGTTATTAAGTGTTTAGAATAAAAAAACGCCATACTTGAAAGTATAATGTAAGTAATTAGCCAACCACGGGGCTTCTTTTGCCTTTTTTTTCGTTTGGTAAATTTCTTAATGTTTGTAGCTAAACGATAACCGTCATCCCGCTACTTGTTAGCGGCTGAGATACCGCGAATGAATCGCGGTATGAGGTAGGATTGCTGTCATTCCAGTGCCAAGCACTGGGATCCAGCCTTTATTATTTGGTTGAAATTAAGTCTTCTGGATCCCAGTGTCAGCTACTTGGATGACACCATTCTTTTTCCTGGATTCCAGTGTCTGGGCACTGGAATGACATCCTCCCTTGTGGAGATTGCTCTCAAATCACAATGTTAGTACAGCTATGCAAACACAAAGGTGTCATTCCAGCGCGTGACGCTGGAATCCAGTTGAGCTATTTCAACAAAAATACTACATTTTGAGATGAACGTTCCAGACTTATTTACAAGTATAACAATTGAAGTCTGGATTCCAGTGTCAAGCACTGGAATGACATCATAGGGGCACTGCCCTTTTGGATGGAAAACAGTGTCAGCTACTTAGATGATACCTTTTTTCTACTTAGTTTGGGTTATGCAAGAAGTCTATTGCATTCCTGAGCAATTTGATTCATTATTCTTTTTGTAAAAAATTTTCTTAACTTTCTCTCCACTTTTTTGGTAAGGTCACTTTAAAGGAAGTCTAATAGATGCTACATAGAAATCCAGATGAGTTTCTAAAGTCTATTCCAAAAGATAAGCGCATAATGTGCCTTGACATGGGAGAAAAGCAAATAGGCATAGCATTTAGCGATAAAACACAGCTCATAGCCACAGCTCATAGCATATATCACAGAAGAAATATGAGCAAAGATTTAGGTTATCTGCATAGAATATTCAAAGAAAATGAATCTGGATCAATGGTAATAGGACTACCATTAAAAATGGACGAGCAAGAAACTAAATGGTGTAAAACTATAATCCAATTCGCAAATAAAATAATAAAAAAACATAAAGTAAATATATACTTACAAGACGAAAGCTTCTCAACATCTATCGCAACTCATACACTAAAAATTACTGAAATATCAATCACAAAATCGAAAAAAATAGATGATAAAATCTCCGCATGTATTATTTTGCAACGAACGTTAGACAAGATAAATACAATCAAATAGTTTTTCCAGATCTGGAAATCTTCAAACTGAATCCCATATAAAAGTTACTCAACAAAACAAGAACCTTTCGTATAAGCATGACAAATTGCTACAGCAAGAGCGTCAGCAGCATGGTGGCATTTTATACTCAAATTTTTAACTATTTGCTTCACCATAAATATAATATGATCCTTATCAGCATGGCCATTTCCGGTAATGCTTTTTTTTACATAGTTTGCATCATATTCATTCATAGTTAGCTTTGTTATTTTTAACGCTAAAATTACAACCCCTCTTGCATATCCTAAAGTTAGTGAAGATTTAGGATTTTTATTAACAAAAATTTTCTCCACCGCAGCTTCATTCGGAGAGTATAGGGAAATTACTTTCTTTAATTGTTCAAAAATTATATGTAGGCGTTCACCTGTACCCAATTTACCATCAGTTGATATGGTACCGCCGCCCAAAAATTCAATATTATTTTTTTCGTTCAGGCTGATAATGGCCCACCCAGTCTTGCTTATTCCTGGATCTAGACCTATTATTTTAACCACTTAATAAACGCTTAACCAATAGACAAACAAAAATAAAAATATCCAGACTACATCTACAAAGTGCCAATACCAGGAGGCAAACTCAAAGCACAAATGGTCCTGAAGTGTAAATTGGCCTTTCCGTGCTCTAAATAAACACACTGATAAAAATATTATTCCTATTATAACGTGTGCGCAGTGAAAACCGGTAATCATATAAAAATTGGATGTATAAATAAGCTTTTCTCCTGTTTCTTGTAGAGAAAAACTCGCTTCATGATACTCTATTGCTTGCACTATTATAAAAAAAACTCCAAGCAATATAGTTATGGACAGCATTTTAATCATGCTCTTTTTATCATTTTTAAGTAAAGAGTGATTTGCCCAAGTAATTGTTGTACCAGAAAGCAATAATATTAATGTATTCATGAATGGTAGTGAACACGGATCAGGTGGCAAAATTCCCTCAGGGGGCCATTCAACTTTTTTTGCAGGAGAAAACGCCTCAAATAAAAAAACTGGATCAAGCCAGGCTTTAAAGAATGAACAAAAGAACACTATAAAAAATACGACCTCCGAGAGAATAAACAAGTACATTGCAAATTTGAGTCCATGTTTTACAATGGCAGTGTGACATTTGTCATAAATGGCCTCCCTTATTACATCTCTCCACCAATAAAACAGCACCCCTGATACTGCGGAGATTCCCAAAACTAAACAAAACATTCCGACAATTTGTTTATGAAGCGCGCCAACTAATCCAAGTGCAAGAATAAGAATTGCTCCTGATACAGCAATTGGCCAAGGGCTTGGATCCACTAAATGAAAATCATGTTCTTTACTTTTCATAGCATTTTAAAAAATACTTATTAAGGATACAAATTAGCTTAAAATTGTCAATGTTCCTTAGGAAATTGGATTGAATCTTGAAAAATTATATGCACCGTTCAAAAAATCTAACACAAATTGTGCAGTTATTCTAAACAACTCAAGCATTCTGCTCTTTTCGTTTTCTCTTGCTCTGCTGCAATATCCATCAACAATATTTTCCAAAATAATGCATCCAGACTGTACTGAATCACTGTAACAAAAATTAAACCAATCCCTATATCTATTATTTTTCTTGAATCTATTTTTCATGCTATCAAAGACCATACGCGTCAAGTTAAGAGATTGTGAGCAAATTTAGAGAGGTTAAAGTGGATACTCTAGCCCTTCTAGGTTTGTCTTTTAATGAAAATCGCGACCAAGTTATAGTGAGTTTTTTAAGAAATGCTTTTAAACTATTAATTTTGGTTAATACTAAAAATAACTCTCTAACCCGCCTTTTTAGATCAATAAATGCCTTTGTTAAGCTAAGTTCTGTATTCTTTTTCACTTCTGTGCAACCAACTATGCCGTGAAATATAAGAATTGCACACAATTTAGCATATAGTTCACATAATACTCTGCATGGCTTTCCTTTTACCTTATCAAGCCTGATATGGCTTTTATACAATTTAAATAATAACTCAATTTGCCACCTTACTCTGTAAATCGTTAATACTTGCTCAGCACTAATTTTATTTTCTGGAACATTAGTTATAAATATTGACCAGTTCAACAATTTTTGATTTCTTTTAGAGGATGTATA
>NZ_JAPQLF010000121.1:0-4043 GCF_028982105.1 Wolbachia endosymbiont of Drosophila bicornuta
CTACTGCTCTACCATAGCCATCAGCACATATCTTATCCTATTCGGACTATTGCGAGAAGTGCTATACTTAACCGTCATACCACCGCGAACCGTCATACCGCCGCGGTATCTTAGCATAGATCCCGCTAACAAGTAGCGGAATGACGATTGTGTATCGTGTTTTGCTAAAAATCACAGAATGCAGTCTGGTTACATTACTCTAGCTATACGCAACAACTTTACTTTCAACAATTTTGTGAGCAATAATACGACTTTCACAATCAATATTTATTATATCAGATAGTGAATTAATATCGGTATAACTACCAAAACTTTCCATTGTTGATTCCACTACCCCTACTATTTTTAAAAAGCCGATTCGTGACTTCAAAAATTCATTAACAGCTATTTCATTTGCAGCATTGAGCACAATACTGTTTGTTTGTGGAGCAGAAGAGTTTAACACTGCCATGCTAAGCTTTAGCGCAGGAAAACGCTTATGGTCTGGCTCTTGAAAGATCAATTTTCCTTGCTTTGTTAAATCTAATTTATAATTTAAAACTAATCTTTCTGGCCAAGATAGAGCATACGAAATGGGGATTGCCATGTCAGTTTCTGCAAGCACAGCAAAGTTGAACCCATCTTTATAAGTTACAATTCCATGTACTATTGACTCAGGATGCACTACTGCTTCAATTTTATCCGGGCTGATGTTAAACAAGTTATGTGCTTCTATTATCTCTAGTGCCTTATTCATCATTGTTGCGCTATCAACCGAGATTTTCTTTCCCATATTCCAAGTGGGGTGACTAAGCGCCTTATCTACCATAACATTTTTTAATTGCTCAAGGCTATAATTTAAGAATGGTCCACCAGAAGCAGTAAGTATGATCTTTTCTACGCATTTGTCGTCATTTTGCAAAATTTGAAAAATTGCATTGTGCTCAGAGTCAATAGGGATTATTTGTACATTTTTTTCTTTAGCTTTTTTGAGCAATAACTTTCCACCGCAAACAATGCTTTCTTTGTTTGCCAATGCAATGACTTTGGTACCGCTTTCTATAACTTCCATAACTGGCCCAAGGCCTGCAATGCCAACTATTGCAACAACTGAGAGATCAACAGGTATAGCAGCAACATTTGTAGCACCAATTGCTATTTTTACATCTGTACCAAGTAGACTTTCTTTCAAATCTTTGTAAAGTCTTTCATCGGAGATAGCAACATATTTTGCATTCAGCAGTTTTGCTTGGTGTGCCAGTAGAGCAAAGTTCGAATGGGCACTTAGTGCTTCCACTTGGTATTCTTCTTTTCTCTTTGAGAGCAAATCTACAGTCTTTTTTCCAACACTTCCTGTTGATCCTAAAACTGAAACCTTTTTCACTAAGACAAACTCATAACAATAGCAACTTTTCTTATTAGGCCTTCTTCCAACTATTCAATAGTTTTTAAGCGTTTAACCAAGTTCATGTCCGTGGTCATCGCCAACAGATGGTGAAGGACCAGGTGAAAAAGATTGACCATGGTGATCACCTGCATCATGCATGTCTTGCAAACCATCAGCATTATGAGCTATTTCGTTATTGGCACGAGGGTAATCATCTGAGTGATGTCCATCATCACCATGAGGCATGTCCATTCCTTCTGATGGCATATCTTCCCCACCTCCACCTGAAAAATATTCTGCAAGGCCTTCAAGAAGTTTTATGCCAAACATATTACCTGACTTTCCAAACAGTGTTACTAAACTACTGCCACTCACCAAACCTTCAAACACATTATTATAAGCAGCAATTGCTCCTTCATGAAAGTTGAACAACCATTTCATTCCATCGACAACTGTTGAAACAGAGTCACTGTGACCAAGACCAAAACCACTTTTCTCACCAGCAGCCTCTTGGTGTTGCTGCTGCGCTTGCCATTCTGCAATATTTGGACCTTGAGCTTCACTCATAAATTTTTACTCTCAACCTTAAGCTATTATTTTATCACAAATATTGCAAAATATCAATAGAGCTTTTGAATATAGCTAATACAAACAATTTCTGTCATCCTATATATAGCTAAACTGACTTACGACAATTTGAAAAACGACAAATTCGTCATTCCGCTACTAGTTAGAGGAATCTATGCCGAGATACCGCGAATGAATCGCGGTATGACGTGTTAGCTATAGGATCCAGTTTGAAAAAAATCTGAATTCCAATGTCCACTACCTTTTACAAAGTTAAAACTTAAAAATATGACTGTTAGCAATAGTGTATATATCTTTAGCTATATATAATGAATGAATTTTTTTATATATTCGTTATTGGTATTTTGTATTTCCTGAACAGTTCCATGGGAAATGATCTCCCCTTCATATAATACTGCTATTTTATCAGCTATTTTAAATGCACTATGAATATCATGTGTAATCGTGATAATTGTAGGGTTAAGATCTCTAGATAATTTTATTATTATCTCGTTTACTATATCTGACATAATTGGGTCCAATCCTGAAGTTGGTTCATCCAAAATAATGATTTCTGGATTGTGTGCAATCGCCCTTGTAAGTGCCACTCTTTTTTTCATTCCACCTGATAGCTCTATTGGAAACATATCTGCTATGCTTTCCTCCAGTCCAACATCATCTAACTTCTCGATTGCTAGCTGTTTTGCCTCTTTTTTGCTGATATTAAAGCGCTTTTTATAATTAAAAGATATATTTTCCCACACTGTAACGTAGTCAAATAAAGCGGAATTTTGAAATAAAACCCCAAATTTATTTTTGCTTTTACTATTTATTTTAACAGACCCTGAGTCTGGAGCAAGCAAGCCGATAATTGTTTTTGTTAATACAGATTTGCCGCTTCCTGAGCCACCAAGTATGACTAATGATTCCCCTTTTAATATATCAAAATTTAGATCTTTTAGTACTGTCCTATCATCAAAAGATAAGCTTAAGTTCAATATTGATATTATGGGGTTACGCATGTATCAAAGTAATCATGTAGTTTGCTAAAATGATCAGTATGGACGATAAAACAACAGTTGATGTTGTAGCAACACCTACTCCTCGTGCACCTTCTTTGCAATGGTAACCGTAATAGCAGCTTGAGACAGAAATTATGGCGCCAAATACAGTTGCTTTTATTAGCCCAGTTATAAAATCATACGTATTAAAGAACTGAGCTGTGTGTTTAATGTATATATTTAAATTGTGGTTAAATTCGAAGACTGCAGTGATACATCCTCCAAACATTCCTATTAAATCTGCACATACTGTAAGTATGGGAAATACTATGATTGACGCTAAAATCCTTGGTGCAATTAAATATTTAAAAGGGTTGATGTTCAAGGTTGTAAGTGCATCTATTTGCTCGGTGATGCGCATTGTACCAATTTCTGCTGCAACTGATGATCCAACCTTTCCTACCATTATTAAGCTGATCAAAACTGGTCCTAACTCTTTAATGATAGTGATCGTAACAAGTTTGGGTATTATCTGTTCTTGGTTAATTAATGAGTCACTCAAGCTACTTTGTAAAACTATTGCCGCTCCTATAAAAACTCCAGTGAGCCCAACAATTGGCAGAGAGAAAAAGCCTATCTCTATAATTTGTCTTGCTATGTTGCTAAAATAATATGGTGGCACAAGGCAGTGGTATAGAGATTGAATAAAAAATATGAATGCACTACCAAGCCTTAACAAAAAATTGATAAAGTACCTACCAATTATCCTAACACTATTTATATCAAAAAAGCTCACTTTGTATTCATTTTAGCTAGAGGTTAGTCTTACTGATTTTATTAAAATTTTTATTAACTTTATCGCAAAGTATAGCTGAGATATGTTTTAAGTTCAACATACTTGATGTTTTAATTTAAAGCTCATATAGCTAACCCAAGAAAGGTTTCCCTACGTCATACCGACACGGTATCCACAACTGTACGAACGTTGTAGTTTGGGAGCAATTCCCACCAGTTGGCCAGTGCCCAGACACTGGGATGTCTTTGTTGCATCGCTAGCTATGATGGATTAAAGATAAAAAAGATAGGGAATATCAGTAGCTTATTATTCT
>NZ_JAPQLF010000121.1:4093-4293 GCF_028982105.1 Wolbachia endosymbiont of Drosophila bicornuta
TCTGGTATTTATAACAAGAACGGTCAGTGAATACCTAAATTTGAGTAAAAGAAATTTCACTACCACTCACCAATCTCGCTAAAATTCAAGAATTTCAATGCTTTAGCTATTTTCAATAGAATTAAATTTATTAATATAAATAACAAATTACTATTCTTAAATTTGATCAGATTGATTGCAAAAAAACAAGATTTTCAATA
>NZ_JAPQLF010000121.1:4320-7172 GCF_028982105.1 Wolbachia endosymbiont of Drosophila bicornuta
GCCTTTCATAAGTAGCGATGCAACAAAGCCCACTGGGATCCAGCTTCTATGCAACTTAATTAAAAACGTTTGTTTTAGCATAAGACAACTACCTTTAGCTCATCAGCTCAGTTATAAGCAAAATTTCTGGATCACAGACTGGAATGACATCATCTGTTGTGCAATTTACCTTCAAAAATGAATGTTCGTACAGCTATGAATTCATTCGCGGTATAGATTCCTCTAACGAGTAGCGGAATGACGGTTTTTCAAATTGTAGAGCCACTTTAGCTATAGAACTCAATTACATAAGCAAACCTTACTTATTTTACTATCCCTGTTTACTTCCTGTAAAAAACATGTTACTAATGTACTGTATTTTGTAGTAGAATGGAGGAAATTTTGGCAGTTCCAAAAAGAAAAAAGTCAAAGTCAAGGCGTAATATGCATCGTTCTCATCATGCTATTGAGCCTAAGAATATTGTGGTGTGTTCAACAACTGGGGAATTCATGTTGCCTCATAACGTAGCAGTTGATGGCAGTTACAAAGGAAAACGGGTTTTCATCAAGCAACAGGCGGAGTGACTATTATGATATGTTACCTACGGTCAATAATAATATAGTTATTGCACTTGACGCTATGGGGGGCGATTTTGCGCCTCTTTCCGTAATTCAGGGTGCTGGTTTTTTTTTAGACAACCTTGTTGACCCAGGCATTAAAGTTTTTTTTCATATTTATGGAGATAAGGAAGAAGTATCTCCTTTGCTTTTGAAATATAAAAAAGTAAGTAACAATTCTGAATTTACTCATTGTTCTGACAATGTCCTTGCAAATGATAAGCCATCTTTTGCGCTGAGACATCGTAAAGACTCAAGTATGAAAGCTGCAACTGTTGCAGTGAAAGAAGGTAAAGCTTTCGGAGTGGTATCTTCAGGCAACACCGGAGCGTTGATGGCAATTTCCAGATTTATTTTAGGAACATTACCAAACATTTATCGTCCTGCTATTGCCTCTATCTGTCCAACTAAGACAAAAAGCTTCGCTTTGCTTGACCTTGGTGCAAATGTTGATTGTAATGCCGACTCATTATTTCAGTTTGCGTTAATGGGTAGTATATTTGCAAAAATAGCATTAAAAATTGACAATCCTGAAGTTGCTTTGCTAAATATCGGCACAGAAGAAGTTAAAGGTAATGACTCAGTGCGCGGCGCTTTTGAGTTGCTTAAAAACGCTCCAGGCATTAATTTCAAAGGTTATATAGAGGCAAGTGAATTTTTAGAGGGTAATATAGATGTGATTGTTGCTGATGGTTTTGTTGGCAATGTAATGCTCAAAACGGCTGAGGCAACCGCTAGTACCTTTATCAATCTAATAAAGCAGGAAGTATTCAATTCGTGGATAGCGAAAATGCTTGTTGGTATATTGTTAAAATCCAAACTAAATAAAGCTTTAACGCGTTTTAATCCCAAAATTAGAAGTGGAGCTATGTTTTTAGGGCTGAATGGTATCATCATTAAAAGTCATGGAAATTCTGATGCTATTTCTTTTGCCCATGCCATAAAATTTGCAGTAAATGCAATTAGTGAAAATTTAAATCAAAAGATAATTAACGGGGTAAGTCATATTGAATAAAAGTTTCATATTAAGCACTGGATCTTACCTACCAAGAAAAATGTTGAGTAACAACGAAATTGCATCGATAGTTGAGACGAGCGATGAATGGATAAGGCAGAGAACAGGAATAGTTCAAAGGCATATAGCAGATGAAGGAGAACTAACGTCAGATCTAGCTGTAAATGCAGCAAAAAGTGCTATAGAAAAAGCTAAAATTTCAGTAGATGAAATTGACTTGATTATAGTTGCTACAACAACTCCTGATAAAACTTTTCCTAGCTGTGCAACGATTGTACAAAGTAAGTTAAAATGTAAAAACGCATTTGCTTTTGATGTACAAGCAGCATGCTCTGGTTTTATATATGCAGTTACAGTTGCTGATTCGCTCATAAAATCTAACAATAGAATTAAATATGCATTGGTTATAGGTGCTGAAATAATGTCTAGGATTGTTGATTGGGAAAATAGGTCAACTTGTGTACTCTTTGGTGATGGTGCTGGTGCAGTAATAATGAAATCAGCATGTCATTTTAACGTCATTCCAACAAATGATGCTGATACTTGGGTGGCAGAGAAGTGGGTTACAAAAGGTATAATTTCAACTAGCCTATATTCTGATGGCAATGTGGACATACTATGTACGAACGGAGGGATATCCTCAACTGGTGATTCTGGAAAAATATGCATGAATGGAAGAGAAGTGTTTAAACATGCAGTGGATAAGTTAACAGCCTCAGTAGAGGAAACTCTGAAATGCAATAATTTGAAAATCACTGATATTGACTGGTTAATTCCCCATCAAGCAAACATTCGTATTATTGAAGCAGTAGTAAAGAAATTAGATTTTCCTATAGAGAAAGTGATCAATACCGTTGATAAGCATGCAAACACCTCAGCGGCATCAATTCCACTGGCCTTAGACTATGCAATACAAGAATCAAAAATAAAATCAGGAAATCTGGTACTGCTGATTTCAATAGGTGCAGGCCTGACCTGGGGTTCCGTGTTGCTGCACTATTAGACTTCCTGCATTACCTCCTGTCATCCAAGTACCCTCTTTGTCATTCCAGTGCCTCTTTCTCCTGTCATCCCAGTGCCCCCTTTTGTGATCCCAGTAGCCCCTTCGGTGTCATTCCAGTCTGGAATCCAGTTCTTATTGTACATTCACCTGGTGTAAAGTTAAGTTTCCTGGATCCCAGTGGGCTTTGTTGCATCGCTAGCTATGATGGATTAAAGATAAAAAAGATAGGGAATATCA
>NZ_JAPQLF010000122.1:0-9153 GCF_028982105.1 Wolbachia endosymbiont of Drosophila bicornuta
TGTGCTTATGGCTATGGTAGAGCAGTAGCATATTATGATCTGTTCGGATTATTGTAAAAAGAGCTATAGAAGATGAAATGATTACATTTATCGATCAAAACCAAGAGCTTAAAAGAAAATATATATCAATAACTATATAGTAGCGGGATGACGGTTTTTCAAATTATCGGTAAATCTAAGTCAGTTTAGCTATAGGCAGCAATTTTCTGTATTTATTTTAAATTGAAGAAAGCTCAAATGAAAGATCGTGTTTTGCTAAAAATCACAGAATGCAGTCTGGTTACTATTTAAAAGGATATGTTCAAAAAACTGTGTCAAATCAACTCATACACTTCATTACCAACTTCATGATGAAGTTCCGCAGTTGGATGGAAATAATCAAAAAAGAAATAATCCTTTAGTGTTTCTTTGCTACACCCAGGGTTATAGTGAACGTCAAGTTCCCCTTTAAATATCAACTTTAAGAGTATTTTTATATTTTCTTTAAATCTCCCAACTTGGTCTGCAATGTTCGATGTGCATGCATCTTGACAATTTAAACCTTTGCTCTTGTATTCGCTAAACATACTTCTCATTTTAGAGTTAAGATCAAATGCTTTTATTTCAAGATTTGTACTTTTCTTCATATAATCTAAGCCTTTAGCCAGTTTTGCATTGAAACTCTCCGTGAGCTTTGTAGCTAGTTCCCTTGCTTCTTCATCTCTATTAAAAGCTGGTATTGAGCCAACTTCAGGTGCATTTGCAACAACTACATGCTTAACACCATGTTCATTTAGAACCTTAAGTGCATTACATATTTCACTCACTGCTTGTTCCAACACTTCTTCCGCTTTAGTATCGTCATAAGCAGTGGCAACCATAACATCATTTCCGCCGATTATGATGCAAAATAAATCTTCTTTACCTATATCTGGATGATGTTTAATTACCGCATCTAGCTGGTTAGCTAAACGAAATTTATTGAAGAAATAAGAAAAAATAGGGTCAAAAATTTCAGATGCTGTTGCATATGAAACTGCGTAATTCTGACCTTGCTGTTCGTGGCATCTCCCAAAAAATGAATAACTCCACCCAGGTTTAAATTCATCTAAATCTAAATATTTTGCTATATATTCAACAGCAGTAGGGCCATTGCTGAAAGATCTTCCTTGATAAAAAGGATCATCAAATTTTACGCTTTTTGCAAAGGATAAATTATTTAAAATTCCAATGATTGCGCCATTATCGGATAAGCTATCACCCAGAACATAAAAATTTCTATACTTTGAATTAGAATTGTCATTTTTGTTTGTCATAATATTTACCGTAGATTAGCATGTTGTTTCATTAGATTCATAGAAAAAGAAAAATAGCGGTGAAATTATACAACTTTGGCCTAACTTGCTCTCCACTTTTTCCGGGCAAAATCAGCTTCTTCTTAACTTGACACGTATACTTAAAAGAACCCTCTAAGTTTTCTAGCACGGCTTGGATGTTTCAACTTGCGCAGTGCTTTTGCCTCTATTTGCCTAATTCTCTCACGTGTTACATTAAAAATTTTTCCTACTTCTTCTAAGGTATGTTCCTTCCCATCTTTACCAAGGCCAAAACGCATTCTTAAAATTCTTTCTTCCTTTGGTGTTAAAGTTGCAAGAACATTGGTTGTAATGCCACGCAAGTCAGCAAGTATTGCAGCATCCTCTGGCCTGGAGACTCGCTTGTCTTCTATACAATCACCAAAGGTACTACTATCATCTTTTCCTGTTGGAGCTTCAAGACTTACTGGATCCCTTGCTATTTTCATAACTTTGCGTATTCTTTCCAGTGGCATTGTCAGTTCTACACTCAATTCCTCTAACGTCGGCTCTCTTCCCATCTCATGAGTCATCTTTCTTAATGCTCTGTTGATTTTACTGATAATTTCCACCATATGAACTGGTATTCTAACTACTTTAGACTGCTCAGGTATTGCTCTAGTGATTGATTGTCTTACCCACCAAGTGCCATAAGTTGAAAATTTATATCCACGTTTGTAATCAAACTTATCCACGGCCTTCATAAGACCAATATTGCCTTCTTGTATCAAATCAAGCAGATCAAGGCCTCTTTTTGAATACTTCTTAGCAATGGAAACTACTAGCCTTAAGTTAGCCTTAATCATTTCTTGCTTTGCTTCAGAGACTTCTCGTTCGTGTTTTTGTATTCTCTTGATTAGCTCCTTAAATTCTTGTACGTTATCTTCCTGTATATGCTGCTTAATACCGTTCAAGGTACTAGCTATATGTTCAGAGTTATTGTCTATAAACCTTAAAAATTTGTTTTTTAATTCACCTGTAAAAGAGGACTGATTTTCATTGATCTTTAAAAGACTTATCTTTTTCAATTCGTGCTTTAAAAGCACGTCATCATAAACTTTATAGAAATTTTCTCTATCGATATCGTATTTTCTAGCCTCAGCAATAAGATTAGCCTCTTCAAGCGTAATGGATCTATTTATCTTATAAAGTTCTTGTGTAATTCTGGCAACAGCAGCATCACTTAACTTAATTTGTAATGCTATAGACCATATTTGATTATACAAATTTTCTAGCTCATTAGAGAAATTTTTAGAATTTTTTCTTAATATCAACGCTTCATTTGTTAAAGTAATTATCTCATCCAATGCAACTATGACCTTTGGCAATAAGTCACTTTCCATTTCAAGAATAGAAACATTTAAATTGACTGAACTTATATCTTCATTATTACCGTCTTTCTCATCATCACTTTTTTTACTATCTTTCTCATCATCACTACAGTACTCAGCATCTTCAGAAACATCCTCAGAATCCTCAACATCTTCAGCACTTTCTTCACTCTCTTCACTTTCTTCTTTGGGTACCACATTAAAATCAGAGTTATAAATTGCATCCAGATCTATAATTTCTCTCAGTAAGAGAGCTCCATTACTTAAATCATCACGCCATACTTTTATCACCTTTAATGTTACTGATGTTTCAATTATTGCACGTAACATGTTATGCTTTTCAGATTCAATTTTTTTTGCTATCTCGATTTCATCTGCCCTTGATAAAAGCTTTACGGAGCTCATGTCTTGTAAATAAATCCTCACTGGATCATCATTTTGTACTAAAGTTGCAGTAACATTTTGCGATGTGTCATCATCATCAAGTTTACTATCATCACTGTTGGAAGGAATATCTTCTTCATCTTCGCTACTTTCAAGCACATTAATTCCGGAATCCTGCAATAAAGATATAGCATCATCTATAAAGTCAGACGAAAAATTTTCATCTGATAATTTATCATTTATATCATCAAAGGTGATAAAACCACCCTTTTTTATACTCTTAGTTACCAGATCTTTGATAATTTTTTTCTTATCTTCTGCATCATTAATAGTTGACATCATTACCTTTATAGTTTATAATTTTATTTCTTATTAACAAACAAACTTACAACGAGCAAGTCTATAATTTTACTTTTAACTTGTGGCTATTTGTTACTTCATATAGTTTAAGATACTGTTAATTTATGTACACTTGTCTTAATCGATTGTTCCATACTTTTCTTCCACTTTTACTGCTATGGATAATCCAACTGAAAATGTTGCAATTCCAACCACTATAGCAGTAAGCATTAAAACATGGGGTATAGGATTGCTATATGAATAAAAATTTGAAACCAATATAGGAGGCAAGGAACTTTTTATATATCCTAGAGATATGTAAAATAACAAAACAGATGCTTGGAAGACGCTTACCCCTATCATTTTCTTGATTAAATTTTTATCGTTTATAATAATACATAAACCTAGCACCATTAATACAATAATAATCGTATAATTATATAAAGTCATTGTTTTTTCCTACGAGCAAAATTTATATATATAATTAACATAGAGGAGCAGACAGTAAATGCTACACCTAATTCCACCAAAAAAATACCTAATTTTTGACCGGTTCTATTATTGGTTAACAAGATATCATAAGATAAAAAATTTTGGCCAAGTAAAGTTGTTGCAACGCCCGTTCCTCCATAAATTAAAATACCTAACACGTTAGTCAATCTAATCACAGAATAAGGTATTGCTTTTAGAGTTGTAGATACACCAAATAGCATTGAATATAATATTATCCCGGAGGCAATAATTATTCCTGCTTGAAAACCTCCACCCGGAGTGTAATCACCGTGAAATTGTATGTATAAACCAAATAAAATGATAAAAGGTATCATCAAAAATGTTACTGCATTTAATATCGGATCTTTAATCATTTTCTTTTTCTTCTTTTAATATCAACGTTATACAAAGCGCAGAAGTAAAAACTACTATAGTTTCTCCAAACGTGTCATAACCACGAAAGCTTGCCAAAATAGCTGTCACTATATTAGGAATACCGGTAGCTTTTTCGGTATTTTCCACATAATAAGGAGCAACATGCAAGTGGATCGGAGCATTGTGGCTGCCAAAATCTGGCAATTGAATCATAAAATATGACAAACATACAGCCAGGAATAACATAAAAAAAAGCGTTATAGGGTTATGAGATAGATTTACTTTATGATTCTTTATCAAGGAGAGTGCTGCAAACGTAAAAACTGTACTGAGCCCCGCACCAACAGAAGCTTCAGTAATTGCAACATCAGGTGCATTCATAATTAAGTATATAAGCGCAATCAGTGAACTAAATACACACATTAGAACAGCACTTACGACTAAATGTCGCGAGAAAACTATAAAAACCGTAACTGTTAGTAACAACAAAAGTAACACTACATTTAATATTTCTAACACCTTAGCCTTCTTTAACAGTTTTTTTCTTAACTTTATAATGAGTGCGCGCTAAAATATAGCTATTAGTTGAGTTAGCTACCCATATTATAAAAATTAATAATACTATTTTAACAGTATTGATTGAAAATCCATTCTGCAAAGCAAAACCAATTAACAATAACGTTGCACCGCTAGAATCTGTAATACCTGCTGCATTTAACCTAGTATAGAAATCAGGAAATCTTATCACCCCTATATTTGAAATAATTATCAAACAAATACCTAAAAATATGAAAATGGATCCTATCATAAATTATCAAAACAACATTAATCTCATTAGTGCTATAGTTGATATAAAGCTAACGCTAGCATACAACAATGCTATATCAATTAAAAAAAAATTATTCAGAATGATTGATATTGCTGTTATAAGTACAACTACTTGCGTTGAGAAATTATTGAACGCTAAAACCTTATTGTACACATCATTTGACTTAGACACTATGCAACACAACATTACACTCATAGAGAACAACAGTGTATAGATAGCAATGCAAATCATTTAAAGACTATGTAACTTTAGTAGATTTCTAAACGGATACTTCTTCATCGCCATCTTGATCATTTATTTCATCATCTATTTCACCATCCACTTCATAATCTTGGCTTTCTTGACTTGCATCAAGATCTGTGTTATCAGAAAAATTTAATAAATTCGCTAGCTTACTTGTATTACTGCTGTAAACATTATTCATATTTCCTTTCATGTATTCCTTGCATCTACCTACCAAAAGGCTAAACAGCTCATGAGTATCCACCTGTTTTCCTGCTATTTCATGTAAGGAAACTATGGTATTTTTATGACCTTTAAACTTAGCTGCTTGAATTGGATTACTTGCCCCTGTATTTAAATCATGTGTTCTTTGACTTGCCAACAGAACCAATTTGAAACGGTTACTTACCCGTTCTATACACTTTTCTACAATAGACTCAGCCATAAGATACTACCTTAATAAGTTTTATACTATATCACAAAAAACAAGTTGTCAACTTTGTATCTATTGCGATTCAACTTCATGTTTTACTTTTTCTGCCTCAGATTTTATTTCTTGGCTTTCTGTCATCGTGATTGTTATCTCATGATCAAGTTTTTTTAGAAATCCTAACAATCGCTCTAAAGAAAAACCATCTATTTTACCATTTTTAATTTGCGATACCTTTGGCTGATCAACACCAAGTTTCTCAGCTGCAAAAGCCTGAGTCCAAGCATTTTTTTCTATAATTTTATTTATTATATAAAGCAACTTTGTTTTTATTCCTGCACTGTCTAAGTTATTTAACGATATTATTTCCATAATTCTTACACTCACATATCAATTAACTTTATTAAATATTATAACATAATATTTAATATACCAAGATATTAATATCATGTAACTTGTCAATAACTATATGATATCAATATTTAAAACTTTAAGTTGATTATATATTAATATTTTTATCAAATTTCTAGTAATTTTAAATTACCATTTTACCATCAGTCTATCTGAAAAAACCATTTATAGAAAGAACAAGCTAAGATTACAAAGCTTGAAATACAAAAATAATTATTTTATAAATTTATCTTACATAAGAAGTTTATATCTCTATATCTTAATATAAATATTTATTTAAATTTTTAAAATTTCTATTTTAACGAGAATTCTATATATTATATTTATAATATAATTTAAATATTTGTTGCTTTTTAGCTGGAACATTATTTAGTTAGTAAGTAAAATTGTGTTGAATATGACAAAAATAAAAAAAGATATTGCTGTTATTATGGGAAGTGAGTCAGATTACACCACTATGGTCCATACCGTTGATATGTTAAAAGCATTAGAAGCTTCACATGACATATTCATAATATCTGCACATAGAACGCCAGAAAGGCTCTTCAATTTTGCTAAATCTGCACAAGAAGAAGGTTTTAAGGTTATTATAGCTGGTGCAGGAGGTGCAGCTCATTTACCTGGTATGGTTGCGTCACTAACTTGTTTACCAGTTATCGGTGTTCCTGTGCATAGTAAACAATTAAATGGGCTGGACAGTCTACTCTCTATAGTTCAAATGCCAAAGGGTGTTCCAGTTGCAACCATGTCTATAGGAGAAAATGGAGCATATAATGCTGCCATTACTGCCGTATCTATATTGTCAATTTCCAACAGTGAAATTGCAGGTAGGTTAAAAAAGTGGAGAGAGAAACAGACCAAAGAAGTAAAAGAAAAACCAGTTTCATAATAAATCTATGGCAATAATTCTTTTAGACACAAAAACCATAAACCGTATAGCAGCGGGAGAGGTGATAGAAAGGCCAGCAAGTGTAGTAAAGGAATTAGTGGAAAATGCGATAGATGCTGGAAGTTTAGAAATAGAGATTAAAATAGAAAGTGGTGGGCGTAACCTTATTATTGTGACAGATGATGGTAACGGAGTAGAAAAAAACGATTTAGAACTTGCGTTTATGCGCCATGCTACTTCAAAATTGAGCGACAATGAGTTGATAGAAATCAAGCATCTTGGCTTTAGAGGAGAAGCTCTGCCTTCAATCGCAGCAGTAAGTAGGATAAAATTATCGTCTAAGCCAAGAGAAGCAAGTGAAGCATGGTCTATAAGTTATGAGGGTGGAGAGAAAATAGGGGAGCAAACTCCTTACTCTTTATCACAAGGGACACATATTGAAGTACGAGATTTGTTTTTCGCTACCCCAAATAGACTAAAATTTCTAAAAACCGAAAGAGCAGAAACTCAAAGCATTGTTGATATTGTAAACAACCTAGCAATGATTAACTATCATATAGGGTTTACTCTCACTTCAGGTAATAAAAAGCTCTTAAAATACGCTAAGCAGACTTCGTTATTTCATAGATTGTGTGAAGTAGAAGAAGAATTTCAGGGCAATTCTTTGGAGGTCAATGAAGAAGAAGACGACATTAAACTTACGGGACACATCTGTAAGCCGAACGTCAATCGTGGTAAGTCCACTCAGATCTATACGTTTGTTAATGGAAGGCCAATTAAAGATAATTTACTTATTGGCGCAGTTAGGTATGCATATCATGATTTTATTCCAAGCGATAGGTATCCTTTTGCAGCGTTACATTTAGAGATACCTTATGATCAAGTAGATGTAAACGTGCATCCAAATAAGTCAGAAGTAAGGTTTCAGAATAAGAAGCTCATATATGAGATAATGACAAGAGGATTAATTAAAGCATTGTCAAGAAGGATAGGCACCTTTCCAGCGCATGATCAGAAAATGGATTCAACATTGCCAGATCCTTTTGATAAACCTAATGTTCAAAATGAAAGAAGGCCAAGTCCTTTTGAAAATCAACTAATAAAAGAATTTGCTTCTCCAAATGAAAAAGCAAAAGGCTTATCAGAACAGTCAAAATCGTTTGATTATAGCGGCATACAGAAATTCCCAGCACAAGCGGAGGCTATGGTTCTAGAAAAAAAGGTGTTAGAGCAAGTTGATTTGATAGAGAGCCACCCGCTCGGGTTTACACGCTGTCAGGTCTATAATACTTACATTATTGCCGAGGTAAGAGACAAATTGATTATAGTCGACCAGCATGCAGCCCACGAAAGGCTAGTATATGAATGCTTAAAACAAAAATCAAGTGTAAAAAGACAAAAACTACTTCTTCCTGAAACGGTTGAAATCAAAAATCAAGCCGGAATGGAGATGATTGAAGTCTATAAAGATAAGTTATTTGAAATGGGTTTTGATGTTGAGATCAAACCAGAAAATAAAGTGATAGTAAAAGAAATCCCTGCAATTTTGGGAGCAATAGATGTGAAAGAGATGCTAATTAACATAATTGATAGATTAACGGAAATAGAAGATACATTGCCAGTAGAAGATAAAGTGAACAAAATATTGGCCACTATCGCTTGTTATGGATCAATTAGAGCGGGTAGAAAAATGAGATTAGAAGAAATGAATGTGCTGCTTAGACAAATGGAAAAAACCCCATATTCCGGGCAATGCAACCACGGAAGACCAACTTATATAGAAATGAAACTCAGTGATATTGAAAAACTTTTTGAGCGTAGGTAATGAGGTTGCCATAAATATGTAAGTGCTCCTTTCTCGTCATCCAAGTAGCTCATAGAAACGAAAAAACTTCCTTGACAAACTCCGTCAGCCCCCTTATCATGGAAGTGAAGCTGTTTATTTATCTTCGCAATCTGTGCAGGTTAATGACAAAAAACTTAGGGTGTTTGGCGTCTCATGTTTAATTTTTCGCACTACGTGCATCGCATGTCTTTAAAAATTCTGGGTTTTTACCTATATAAGCCGAAACGCGCTTACAAAGCGTTTAAGACAGCAAAAAACGTCAAATTGACAA
>NZ_JAPQLF010000122.1:9203-13405 GCF_028982105.1 Wolbachia endosymbiont of Drosophila bicornuta
TAAGCCGAAACGCGCTTACAAAGCGTTTAAGACAGCAAAAAACGTCAAATTGACAAGGGAGAATTTGAATACTAGCTACACTAGGGTTTCTTTGCCTTTTTTCCTGCTTGGTAAATTTCTTAAACACTTGCGGTGTAGGTTAGTTGCAAGTTAAAAGCAGCTAAATCGCTCTTAATCAAGCGTTTTAGAATAAAAAAAACGCCGATATTTTAGTACATGGTAAATAGCCAACCACCACGGGGCTTCTTTTGCCTTTTTTTTCGCTTAGTAAATTTCTTAATGTTTATAGCTAAACGACAACCGTCATCCCGCTACGTGTTAGCGGGATCTCTTGTTAGCGCCGCGGCGGTATGACGTCTCGCTTGCAACCTATAGCTTTGTCATTCCAGTGCTCCTTTTTTTGTCATCCCAGTGCCTTGACTATTTGGATCCAGAAAACTTAGCTTCGAGTCAAGTAGGCTGCAAATAAAAACTGGATTCCAGCGTCACGCGCTGGAATGACACCCTGACAATCGTCATCCCGCTACGTGTTAGCGTGATCTATGTTAAGAGATACCGCGAATGAATCGCGGTATGACGTATAGAAACTAAAAAAGTTCTTTTTTAAAAAACTTAAGTTATACTTATAAGTATTTGATACTTTTTATAGTAATTATGTCGAGTTTAAGCTGCCTTTATGGTGATAATGCAGAATTTGTGGAAGAAATGTATAGCCGTTATCTGCAGGGCGATAAATCAATCGGGAAGGATTGGCACAGAGTTTTTTCAAGCAATTTAGAAGTTAATAAAGCAGAGACTTGCGGTGCACAACATGCAACTAAGGTGGATGATTCGGCTTCTGATTTGGCAAATTTCTTCAGATTTTATGGTCATCTTTTTGCAGACCTTGATCCATTATCGCCAAGTGGAAATAAAGAAATAGATTATCAGAAATATTCGAATCTATCTCCTACGGATGATACTAGAATCTATAGAGATATTTACTGCAAGAATATTGGCTTTGAATTTATGCATATCTCCTCTTATGAAGAGAAAATGTGGCTGCAGGAAAAGATCGAAAATCAAACCTATACGCTGAGCTCACAAGACAAAAAAGAAATACTGAGGCACTTGATCGAATCTGAGATGTTAGAACAATTTCTCCATATGAAATTTCCTGGGTATAAGCGTTTCTCTATCGAAGGTGGAGAGTCAGCTATCGTTGCAATTGAAAAAATCATTAGTGATTCTACGGTTTTTGGTATTGAAGAAATAGTCCTTGGCATGGCTCACCGCGGACGACTCAATGTTCTAACCAAAGTGATGGGGAAAGAATATGCGGCAATGCTGTCTGAATTTCAAGGCAATCTTGCATACCCAAGTGGTCTTGAGGTGTCCGGTGATGTTAAATATCACCTTGGTTACTCTTCTGATCGAGCACTTTCAGGTGGCAAAAAAATACATTTAAGTTTATGCCCTAATCCATCTCACCTTGAAGCGGTAAATCCGGTTTTGGCTGGAAGAATAAGAGCAAAACAGAATATAAGATCTGTGCTTGGCATATCAATTCATGGTGATGCGGCTTTCATCGGTCAAGGAGTGGTTGCTGAAACTTTAACCTTAAGCAATATTGAAGGCTATAAAGTGGATGGCATTGTGCACATTGTCATTAATAACCAAGTTGGTTTTACTGCTAACCCATGTTGCGCACGATCCTCTTTTTATTGCACTGATACAGCAAAATCAATAGAAGCTCCAGTGTTTCACGTCAATGGAGATAACCCGGAAGCTGTGAGTTTTGCTACAAGTCTGGCGATGGAATATAGGCAGAAATTTAAAAAGGACGTAGTAATTGACATAATGTGCTACCGCAAATATGGCCATAATGAAGGTGATGAACCGAATTTCACTCAGCCACTTATGTATAAGGCGATATCAAAGCATAAAACTCCTGGAACATTGTATGAAGAAAAATTTACTGCAGAGAAAGTATTAGATGGCGATGAAGTAAATAAATTGCGCAGTGAATTCAGGGCAAAATTAGATAAAAGTCTTGCTGAATCAGCGGCTTACACTCCAAAAAAAGCTGACTGGTTCGGTGGAGTGTGGTCAAAATTAAGAAGAGCAAAGCTGAACGATTTGAGCGAATACTACACGGATTCTGGTCTTCCGCCAGATGAGCTGAAAAAATTAGGTGTGCGTATAAATAGCAATATCCCAAGTAACTTTAACATTAACAATAAGGTTAGAAAAATACTCGATGGCAGAATAGACAGCATAAATTTTGGTAGTAATATAGACTGGGCAACTGCCGAAAGTCTTGCGTTTGCATCACTGCTCACAGAAAGAATAGGAGTGCGTTTATCAGGACAAGACTCTGGTCGTGGAACTTTCTCGCACCGTCATTCAAGGCTTGTTGATCAGGTAACAGAAGAAGCATTTATTCCGCTAAACAATATAAATGAAAAGCAAGCTCACTTTGAGGTCATAGATAGCGCACTATCTGAGTATGCTGTAATGGGCTTTGAATATGGATATAGTCTTGATTCTCCGTATTCACTGGTGCTCTGGGAAGGACAATTTGGTGATTTTGCAAACGGTGCGCAAATTATGATCGACCAGTTTATCGCATCTGCAGAAACAAAGTGGTTGCGATCAAGCGGTCTAGTTTTATTGCTGCCTCATGGTTATGAAGGACAGGGACCTGAGCATAGCTCCGCACGTATAGAGAGATTTTTGCAACTCTGCGCAGAGGATAATATGCAGGTAGTTAATTGTTCCACTCCGGCGAATTACTTCCATGTCTTACGCAGACAAATGCATAGAGACTTTCGTAAGCCTCTGGTAGTGTTTACACCTAAATCGCTACTGCGCCACAAAAGAGCAGTATCTAACCTATCTGATTTTGAAGGAAAATTCCTCACAGTAATTCCAGAATGTAGAACAGGTTTAGTTTCGAATGATAAAATACGTAAAGTTGTAATATGCAGTGGTAAAGTTTATTACGACATATGTGAAGCACAAAAAATAAACGATATAGCAGTAATACGTTTGGACCAATTCTATCCTTTTCCTGCAGATAAACTAAGTAATGAACTTGAAAAGTACAAAAACGCTGAAATTATATGGTGTCAAGAAGAACCAAAAAATATGGGAGGATGGTTTTTTGTCAACCCATTGATAGAAGAAGTGTTATCTAATCTCGATATCCAAGCAAAAAGACCTAAGTGTATCGCAAGACCTGCTGCTGCATCTCCTGCATGTGGTTATGTTAGTGTTCACACTCAGCAGCAGGAGGAGATTTTAAAGCAGGTTATGCAGGGGATCTAGCACAATTGTGCAAATATTGAAGCGAAAGCTGGCAAGCGAACATTGTTCATCAGATCTTGACGCTGGGCACTGCAGCCAGGCGCGATAGAAAACGTATCACACCAATCAAACCCTTTTGGTACTCAAGCAAATATAAAAGATTTTTATTCTATTAAAAAAAATTTAATTTTTATTAAAATTTTCATTTATTTTTATTTAAAAAGTAAACATTATTAATATTTACTTTAATTAATATAGGATATATATGAATACAAAAATATTTGAAATGTTAATAAGGAGAACTGGTCTACGCAGAGATAGCAAAGCTGAGATCATACAGTTATAGCTCTTTTTACAATAATCAGAACAGACCGTAATATGCTACTGGCCTGCTATAGCCATAAACACATATCTTATCGCATTCGGACTATTATAAGAAAGGCTATAAATAGAAATGAAAAAGCTTTTGTAGATGAGGATAAAGAATCTATCGAATTAGCTGAGGCCATTTTTGAAGAGAATAATATGTTTCATTTCCGTAAACCATGTCCTGCTATGGATTACGTTTTGCACAAATTAATAAATGATAGGAAGCTTTTCGAGGAAATGAAAGATAGAGGTACAAGTATAATACGTCTTTTTTCTTTGTTATCAATGTATCATGGTCGTCTCAATTGCTGTGTTATAAGAAAAGGAGGGTGTATTACTGAGTGTGGCATACTTGATTACGCTGGCACCTATCCAGAACTAGTGCCTTTAGAGGACTTTATACTTATTGAGCCTTCCTCGTACCTCGAGTACATTGTGTTTGACAATGAGAATATCAGAAATAGGTTAGCTGAAGACTTATAGCACTTCTCGCAATAGTCCGAATAGGATAAGATATGTGCTTATGGCTATGGTAGAGCAGTAGC
>NZ_JAPQLF010000122.1:13455-19229 GCF_028982105.1 Wolbachia endosymbiont of Drosophila bicornuta
TGCTTATGGCTATGGTAGAGCAGTAGCATATTATGATCTGTTCGGATTATTGTAAAAAGAGCTATAACTGAAGATAAAACAAAATTAGATATCTTTTTGAATGGAATTTTAGCAACAAAGAATTCGGATTTAGTATTATCTTGTATTAACAAGATAGAGGTTCTTAATGAGGAAGATAGATATTTTGTTAATCGCTTACAGAAAAACAACATGCTAGACTACATCTTAAACAAAGATGATACAACACTTGAAAAATTAACTCTAAAGGAATTGTTGAAGCTTTCTATTTTGCAGGAAGAAAAAAGCACTGAGTTAGAATCTCCCCAAGCTTCAAGTGTAAATGTTAGCAAAGCTCAGCAACATTGTAGTATATAGCTGGTGATAAAGTTTAAAATAATTGCATATACTAAGGCTCATTTAAATATAGAGCCTCAGTGGTGCTTAATTTTTTCAATTGATGGTGACTAGTAGCCCTACTATGATGTGGATCTATGCTCGCTTATAACTAAAATTTCACTTCCACCAAGGGGATATTATTCCAGCTATTGCTTCCATAGTCATCAATAGAAGCGTTTAAGTAATCTGTATCAAAGCGCACGGGCACATCAAATTCAAAGCTCGCAGTGATTATCACATCTTTTACTGGTGGCTTCATAAATGTTATTTCTCCAGTTGAATAATTTACTGAATATTCACTCTCTTCTTTACCATTTAAATAAATCTTTACTGTCCCATGTACTGGCTTTTTGATCATATGTATAGCCTTTCTTATAATAGTCCGAATGCGATAAGATATGTGTTTATGGCTATAGCAGGCCAGTAGCATATTACGGTCTGTTCTGATTATTGTAAAAAGAGCTATATATGCTTATCTTCCCCACTTACATAAGTTTTGATTAGCTGAAAAGTCGTTTTTTTGTTATCTCCTATACCAATCTCTTGATTAATGGCTATAAAATCCGACCAATCCTTAAAACGAAACCCTATTGCTTTACCTTTTCGTGCATGAAAAAATGTTATTAGTTCTAGTAGCTGCTCGTTTGATCTGACCCCGTAAGCTATGTTGTATCTAGTGCGTGCATGAGACCAATTGATGTTGCGCTGTTCACAACCATTGTGAGTTGTTACAACGTCAGTGGAAAATTCCGGTCCTCCAGTGGAACCATAAGATATATTTTCTGGAAATCTAATTTCTGTGAATGACATATACCCTCCTGTGAAAGTAAAATAGTTTGGTTGAAGAAAATGTTGTAATTTGAAAGCGTTTCACATAGTAAATGACGCTATGGAAAGTGGATGAGACTACTGAGTTAAACTGCTGTCACACCCACAGTTACTATACTCAGGTTCATTTGAGTTGTCGAGCAAAAAAATAAAATTTTATGGCAAACTGTAACTAGCCTTGCTTGTGACTTAATTCATCTACTTTTTTGCGTAATACATTCAAATCAGTTGCTCCTACAAACAGGCTATCTCCAATTATTAAAAAAGGTGTACCACCTACTCCCAAATCTCTTACTAGAAGCCTACTGTTGTTTATCATTTGCTCAATTTTGTCCGCGTTATCTTTTATGGAATCATTAAAATCGTCCTCATCAATCCCTATGTTTTTCACTATATCCAATATGCTTTCGTCTGAAAATTCTCCTTTGTGACTTAAAGCAGCATGGTGAAAATCGAAATATTTTTCTTTATCGAGAAAATAGACAGCTAAAGCACCTTTTGCTGCCTTTAAAGAAGCGTTACCAAGTATTGGAGCATCCCTAAAGATATACTTAATTTTGCCGTCGTTAATTAACTGCTTTATATCATTCTTTATAGCTTTGCAATGTCCACAAGAATAGTCAAGGAAGCCTACAGCTATAACACTACTATTTTCATTTCCGGAGTAAGGATAAGCAAGGTCAAATATTTGATCCTTGTATTGTGAAATTTTACTTTTGGTTACATTATCTCGAGCAGCGTAACTACTTTTAATCGACTCCTCTTTGAGAGTTTTTACGATCTTATCAAAATTTCTGCTTATATAATTATCTAATTTCTCACCTATATAATCATCGCTTAGCATTTGGCTGCGATTTGAAAGCCAATCGTTTATTATCGGCAAGCTTGCTATTGCTATTATTAAAATTAATAAAAACGATATTCTAGACATACAATTTATTTAAAAACCTACAACATAAAACTTTTAGTACACATTTATCTGTATATTAAAAGAAGCATCTAATGTTAATATATAAAAACATTTATATCAAGTGTATTTTATAGTCAGTTTTGCCTCGAATACAAACTTTACGTACAATAATTAGGTATATTGTCACAAAGTTCATCAGAAGACTTGATAATGTAGGTGACCAAACTACCCCCAGAATAGCCAATTATGAGATGCTCTATCTTTTACCGCCACGCTGTAAATACGGCGGTAAAACAAAGTTGATAGTTTTATTCCGCTGTGTATAATTTTCCGCGGAATAAACATATGAGTGAACCAATAATTGGCAGAGAAAAAGAAATAGCTATTCTACAAGACAAACTTCTTTCTCAATCAGCCGAATTTATTGCTGTTTATGGTCGGCGTCGTGTAAATGTTGTATTATCTGCATTTTATCAGCATAATATAGAAGTAATGTAATGCAGATATTATGCCGATGCCGAATTATACGATTACTTCTAAAATTGCTAGTTGTCTCATAAGGATTGAAGCAGCAAAAGAAAAAGTGTTACATTTGCCGCTCACTGTATCAATGCTTTTGTCTCTTCGTGAAACTGCACGGCTTTATACCACACACTATTCTACTATGATTGAAGGAAATCGACTTGAACCTAAACAGATTGAAGAGGTTTTAATTGGTAAAAGCCACTTTCCAAAATATAGGAGAGATGAAAATGAGGTTAAAGGATATTATGCAGCTTTAACTCAAGTTGAACAATGGGCAGCAAGGAGAATACCCATTACTGAGAAAGCTGTTCAAACACTACATGCTCTAGTAATAGCAAGTGGAAAATCTAAAATAAAATCAACACCTTATCGTGATGGTCAAAATGTTATCCGCGATAGTCTTACACGTGCAATAATTTATATGCCACCTGAAGCAAAGGATGTACCAAAGCTCATGAGCAGTATGATTGATTGGATTCGTAACAGTGAGCAAGTGCCTTGCCCAATTATTGCAGGTATTGCGCATTATCAATTTGTAACAATTCACCCTTACTATGACGGTAATGGTCGTACTGCAAGATTGTTGACTACATTAATTTTACACCTTGGTGGGTATGACCTAAAAGGACTTTATTCATTGGAAGAATATTATGCTAAGAATCTAGGAGCGTATTATGAAGCAATCAGTATAGGTCCATCGCACAACTATTACATGGGACGAGCTGAAGCAGATATTACTAAGTGGGTGGAGTATTTCGTAGAAGGTATGGCAAATTCATTTGAGAACGTTTTACAACGTATAAATAAAGAAGAATACCACGCTGATCAGACTGATCTTATACGTAAGCTTGATCCTAAACAACGCAAAGCTCTTGAGCTCTTCCAGGAGTTTTCCGCTATTACAGCTAGTCAGGTTGGCGAACTATTTAATTTTAAGCCTCGTACCAGTGCGCAACTTTGTAAAAAGTGTGTGGAAATGGGTTTTATCAAGATTGTAGATTTTTCCAATAGAGGAAGGAAATACAAACTTAGTAAGCAATATGAGGATTTGATCTCAAATTAACTGAAAGCTCGCTAGGCAGGAAAGTAGTGCATAGGTCAAATTTCAATAAAGTGCTTGAAAACTAAATGTAAACTTAAAATTTTAAAAACTGGAATATGTACAACAACTTACGTGACTTCATCAAAGCATTAGAAGAAAAAAAAGATCTGATTAGGATTAAGGAGGAAGTTTCAACAGTTCTTGAAATGACAGAAATTCATCGCAGAGTTTTGTCAAGCAAAGGGCCAGCGATCATTTTTGAAAATGTTATCACAGAAAATGGCAAAAATTCGATTCCAGTTTTGGTGAATTTATTTGGTACTATTAAGAGGATTGCATTGGGGTTGAACATAAACCCTGATGAACTAAGAGATCTTGGTAAACTTTTAGCATTTTTGCAATCACCTGAGCCGCCAAAAAACTTTAAGGATGCTATAAAAATGTTTCCTTTGTTGAAAGTCGTGTTATCGATGCGAAGTAAAGTCGTGAGCAAGGCTCCATGTCAAGAGGTAGTGCTAACCGGAGATGAAGTGGACCTAAGTCTACTGCCCATTCAAACATGCTGGCCAAATGAACCTGCACCACTTATCACCTGGCCAATTGTGGTAACGAAAGGACCCACGAAAGAAAAGCAAGATAATTTTAATCTTGGAATATATCGTATGCAGGTTATAGATAAAAAAACAACACTAATGCGTTGGCTTGCACACAGGGGTGGCGCAACTCACCATAAGCGTTGGAAGGAAGAAGGCAGAAATATGAAATTTCCTGCTGCTGCTGTAATCGGTAGTGATCCTGCAACGATTATTGCTGCGGTAACTCCAGTGCCAGAAACATTGTCAGAATACCAATTTGCTGGACTACTGCGAAAGAAGCCGCTTGAGCTGGTAAATTGTAAGACTATTCCACTTCAAGTACCAGCTCACGCGGAAATCGTTCTGGAAGGCTATGTGAGTTTGGATAGATATCAAGACGAAGGGCCATACGGAGATCACACCGGCTACTATAATTCTGTTGAGCAATTTCCTGAATTTAATATTACTGCAATTACTATGCGTAAAAACCCGATATATCTTAGCACTTTCACTGGCAAGCCACCTGATGAACCATCGATTCTTGGTGAAGCACTCAATGAAATTTTTGTGCCCATTCTTATCAATCAATTTCCAGAGATAGTGGACTTTTATCTTCCACCGGAAGGTTGCTCATATAGAATAGCGATAGTGTCGATAAAAAAATCCTATCCAGGGCAGGCAAAAAGAATTGTTATGGGCATACTTTCTTTTCTAAAGCAGTTTTTATACACGAAGTTTATTATCGTTGTTGATAATGATATAAATGTACGTGATTGGAAGGAAGTAATGTGGGCAATGTCAACGAGGATGGACCCTGTGCGTGATACAATCATGATAGAAAGTGTACCTATTGATTATTTAGACTTTGCTTCCCATGAAAGTGGACTTGGAGGTAAAATTGGATTTGATGCAACAAATAAAATCCCGCCTGAAACCAAACGAGAGTGGGGAAAGAAAATTGAGATGAGTGAGGAAATAGTAAGGAAAGTCGCGGAGAAGTGGGAGGAATATATGGACTAGACTTCTTGCATAAAAGCAGAAAAAAGTTTGGCGTTTTTTATAATGCCGCGATTGGCATTAACTGATAATTGTGATTTAAGTCCGTCACAGTGCCCTTTTTTTTGTCATCCTATAGCTATACCGCCGCGGTATCTCTTAGCAGCTAACAAGTAGTGGGATGACGAGCTTATCGTCATCCTGCCGCGAACCGTCATACCGCGATTCATTCGCGGTATCTCATCCGCTAACAAGCAGCGGGATACTTAGGGATGACGGTTGTTGTTTAGCTGTAAATATTAAGAAATTTACCAAATGAAAAAAAAGGCAAAAGAAGCCATGGGGTTATTATCCGCTTTAAAATATTGGTGTTTTTTATGTTTTAAACGCTTGACAAGCGAGATTCAGCAGCTTTTAATTGCAACTAACTTACGCTGCAAATGTTTAAGAAATTTACTAAGCAGAAAAAAAGACAAAGAATCCCCGAGTTAGCTAGTCTTTT
>NZ_JAPQLF010000122.1:19275-43314 GCF_028982105.1 Wolbachia endosymbiont of Drosophila bicornuta
TATAAGCGCGTTCAGCTTATTTAGATAAAAATCTAGATGTAGATGAAGTTTTGTAAAGACATACAGCATCCATATACTGCAAAAAATTGAACACAAGACGCCGACAGATTAAGTAATCCTTACCTTTTAATCTGCAGATTGACGAAAGCAAATACAATAGCTTCAGTTTCATGATAAGAGGGCTGGCAGAGCTTGTCAAGCAAGTTTTTTTGTTTCTGCGGGCTACCTGAGTCTATTGATTTCATTAGAGCCGAAACTCTTGAGACCTAGGTGATAATTCTATCTAAAAGAATGCCGAAAAAGAGCAGCAACCCTACGTAGGAATTATTTTTAAATATGGACATGCATTGACTGGGATCGTCAGGATTGAAATTTTTGTATTGGAGGTGAAATATGAACCCTACAGCAAGTAGAGCAATATAAAAAATGTTATTTAATGATGATAAGATACCAGCATATAGCCACGTCATAAGAGATATTAAATAAAATCTTTTCAACCAAGATTTTGTTGTATCACCAAAATATAATGCGGTAGATTTCATCCCGAGTTTTTCATCATCTTTTTTATCTTGATGGGCGTATATGGTGTCATAGCTAAGTGTCCAAAAGACGCATCCTATATAAAACAGCAAGGATTCTATACTGATCTGGTTTGTTATTGCTGCTGAGCCCATGAGCGATCCCATATTGAAGGTAAACCCTAAGAACAATTGTGGCCACCAAACATACCGCTTTAATAAAGGGTAAGTAGCTATCATACACATTGAGATTATTCCAAGTATGAGTGTAGTTTTATTAGTTAATAATAAGATTACCAGGGCAATAAACAGTAGCAGTGAAAGTAAAGCTAAAGCCTGCTTTATGTTTAATGCACCACTTGCAAGTGGCCTATATTTTGTTCGTTCAACGTGCGCATCTATTTTTCTATCGAAGATATCATTGATTATGCACCCTGCGGGTCTCATTAAAAATGCACCTATAGTAAACAAAACAAGGAGAAAAAGAACCTGATACGATAGAGAAGTTGATGCTAAAAGAATACCGCTCAAACTGGGAAATAGCACAAGCCACAAACCCGTTAAACTGTGCAACCTCATTAATGAAAAGTAACGATTGAAATGCATTAATTAAGTGTGATTATGTAATATTTTGCTTACATTAACAAAATTATCGAACGCTAAGTCAGGCTTGAAAACTAGTTCAGGTATAAATCGCAAATCAACATAACACAATATAGATTTACGTATTGACCATGCAGATTGGTTCATTTCATTAACAACAGTATTAATATCACAATTATTCTCAGAAGGATCTCCAGTGCGTCTTTTTTCTGGATCTAAGTAGTCAGCTACTTGAATATTCAATGAAGATAACACAATATATACATCTGCTTTTTTCAAATCTTTACTTAATTTTACGTCAGATACCGCTACATTTTTATTGAACACCTTACCTTCCATTAGAACTCTTGATATTGCTCTATGCAACACAGATGCTATCTTTAGGTTTCTAATTTCCTTTTTCATATCCAGCTACTATAACACCCTTTCTTCTTGGACTAATTGATAAGCTTCCAAAATATCTCCAACTTTAATATCGACATTACCCTCTAGTGATACTCCGCATTCAAAGTTTACACCTACTTCTTTAACATCATCTTTAAATCTACGTAGTGCTTTTAACTTTCCTTCATGCACCAATTTACTATTGCGCACTACCTTAATTAAAGAATCTTTTTTTATGACTCCATCACTTACGTAACATCCAATGATATTACCAGCTTTAGATACATTAAATATTTGCCTTACAGATGCAGAACCAACACGAACCTCTCGTGTAACAGGCTTTAACATTTTAGTTAAATACATTCTCATGTCGTCAATGAGCTCGTATATTATGTTATAAGTATGTATTTCTATACCTTTTTGTTTTGCCAAGTCCCTTATTTTTGAGTCCACTTTTACATTAAAAGCTAAAATTACTGCACTTGATGCTTCTGCAAGCAGCACATCTGAATCCGTTATCCCTCCTACTGCTTTGTGTAGGATATTTAATTTCACTTGATCTTTACCGAGTTTATCAATTGAACTTGATATTGCTTCAATAGAACCAGTTACATCGCACTTTAAAACTACAGATAGTTCTTCTATTTCACTGTTATTACGGCTGAATATATCTAAATCATCCTCATCTAAATTTTCTTCTTTTTTCTTGATTAACTCTAACCTATGTTCAATAATTTCACGCGCCTGCTTTTCAGAATTTATAACAACAAATTTATCTCCAGCATTTGGCACACCATTTAGACCAGTAATTTCAATTGGAGCAGAGGGTAGTGCTGCTTTTTCTCTTTGACCAAGGTGATTAACCATACTACGTACTTTACTGTATGTTGTACCAACTACCAATATATCACCAACCTTTAACGTTCCTTCCTCAACTATCAATGTGGCTGATATTCCTTTCGCTTTATCTATTTTGGATTCTATTACCCATCCAAGTGCTCGACAATCTTCTATTGCTTCCAGCTTCATTAATTCAGCGATTAACAAAATCGTCTCTTCTAGTTTATCTAAATTAGTTTTCTTTTTTGCTGATATTGGCACAATCATAACATCACCACCAAGCTCTTCAGGAATGAGATCATATTGAGGTAAGCTACTCATTACTTTCTCCACATCACCAGGCTCAGATTTATCAATTTTATTAATAGCAACTATAATAGAAACATTTGCTGCTTTTGCATGATTTATTGCTTCAACTGTTTGTTTCATGATTCCATCGTCAGCTGCAACTACTATTACAACTATATTAGTAATATTGGCACCACGTGCACGCATCGCAGTGAACGCTTCATGTCCTGGTGTATCAATAAAGGTAATTTTTTGCTTATCTTTTGTCGTTATTTGATAAGCACCTATGTGTTGAGTTATGCCACCTGACTCTCTTTCTGCAACATTAGATTCACGAAATGCATCGAGCAATGAGGTTTTACCATGATCGACGTGTCCCATAAAAGTGACGATTGGTGGTTTAGGTTTTTTAGGCAGGCTTTCTCTGCCTTCTATAAAAAATAAATCTTTTTCTCTGTTGGTATCGCTCACTCGTTTAGCCGTATGATTAAATTTTTCCACTATTTCACATGCTATATCTGGATCCACCAGATCATCTACTCTATAACTCTCGCCGACTTCTTCTTTGAACATTTTTAGCACACTCTTGCTATCTTCTGCCATGCGAATAGATAACTCCCTGATAGTTATTTTGTCTGGTATAATAACTTCTCTTGATATATTTTTACCCTTAGTAAACTTTGACTTTCTACCTCTTATACCAAACCTTTGCTTAAATACAGGGGGTTGTTCAGTTTTTTCATCTATTGCCTGTGCAATTACCAGTTTAGAATGCTTAGAATATATATCTTTGTTGACTTTAAAAGACTTTTTATCGTTGTCCTCATGGTCAATACTATCTTCTTTTGGTTCAACTAAGTGGGTATTACTTAAAACTTGCTTATTTATTTCCTTAGATAAAGCGTCCGCTTCATTTTTCTCGTCAATCTCTTTATTGCTGTCTTCTTTTGCTGTTTTCTCTTTTTCTTCTCTCTGATTTCTTTCTTTCAGCAAAGCAGCATTCTGCACAGCATTAATGCGAAAAATTTGTTCTTTCTCTGTTAAAGAACCTAATTTACTCTCTTCAAATAAATTATGTTCTTCTGCATCATGAGATTTTTTTCTTCTTTTTTTTACTACTGTAGCTCCAGTACTTGGGCTAGCTGAAGAGTTTAAATTGAGGTCTAATTTAAGCTTGCTTAAACCTTGGAGCGTTAATTTTTTATCACTGATATCTTCATTATTCATATTATTTTATTATATTAATCCAAGCTTTTTACGTGCTTCTATGATTATTGAATCTACTGTATCTTTTAGATCTTCTTTGCTATCGGATGAGGAAGAGAGTATGCTGCAAAACTCATAACTTGATAAATCTGCTATGTCCTCTAAAGTCTTAATATCATGCTTACTAAGAGCAATTTTATTGTCTATTGATAAAGTTAAATTGATTACATCATCCTCCATACCTAAACTTTTTAGCTCTTCTATTTTTCTATCATTTTCTGCTTTCAGGTACTTATTTGCTCTATTGTGAAGCTCGTTTGCAATATCTTCATTAAAGCCCTCTATTGAAGCAAGCTCTTTAATTGAAGCGCTAGATATGTCTTCTACACTTGAAAAACCTTCTGTTACCAATAGCTGACCCATAATCTCTTCTAAGTTTAAAGCTTCAGCAAATAAAGCTGAACATTGACTAAGTTCTTTACTTCGCCTTTCTGATTCTTGCTGAGTGCTTAATATCTCAATTTTCCATCCAACAAGCTCTGAAGCTAATCTTACATTCTGGCCCTTTTTTCCTATCGCTAAACTCAATTGATCTTCAGCAACTATTAACTCTATGCAATTTTCATTTTCATCAATAATAACCTTCGATACTTCTGCAGGAGTAACGGCTTTAATAACAAATTGACCCAAATCTGAGGAGTAATTTATAACGTCAATTTTTTCACCATTTAATTCGTGTATAATAGTTTTTATTCTATCTCCCTTAACTCCAACACAAGCACCTACTGGATCAATGTTCTTGTCGGGAGAGAAAACGGCAACCTTAGACCTTGAACCAGCATCTCTAGCTATACCTTTAATTGTCACTAATCCGTCAGCAATTTCTGGTATTTCTTGATTTAATAATGCCTCCAAAAAGCCTTCATGAGTCCTAGAAAGAATAATTTGACGTCCATCATCAGAGCGCTTAACAGTCTGTATGTAAGCTTTAACCTTATCACCTTCACGAAATGATTCACCACCAGTTAAATTTCGCAGTGGAAGATATGCCCTAGTGCCATTTATGTCTATAATAAGATCTGAATATTCTACTTGTTTAACAATACCATACCTTATTTCTCCCACCTTATCTTTAAATTCCTCATATTGCTTTTTTGACTCTTCATCTTTAATTATTTGAGCAATCTTTTGCTGTGCAATTCTTGCTGAAGCAAGATCAGTGTTAAGAGAGAGTAATTCACTAACAGTATCTCCAACTTTTGCATCTCCTTTTATTAATTTAGCTTGTGTAAGCGTAATTGATTCACACTCGGTATTCTCTTTTTCATTTGATTCATCATCAATAACTTTTAGTTTCCTATATGAAGTAACTTTGCCTGTGTTTCTATCTATATCAACTACAATTTTACTTTTGCTACCATATTTTTGATGAGCCACTGCTTCTATAGCACTTTCTAGTGCCTTTATTACAACATCAAAATCTAAACCTTTTTGAAGTGAAAGCTCTCCTGCTGTTTTTATTACATCAAGGCTTCCAACTATGTTATTCTTGTTACTTTTCTGCTTAACACTGCTTTTACGATTAGCAATCATAATAAATAAATCCAATGTAATTAGTTATAATTATAGCTCCAACGGGCAAAGAACACTATCTTAAATGTTAAATGATTGCTAATTTAAGTCAAGTTTTTTCATGTCTTTGTATAACAAGCAACGCAGGAGTAAAGAATAAAGTTAAAACCGTTGCAGCCAATATTCCACTTGCTATGGTTGTTGAAATGTCAACCCACCACTGGCTTGATGGAGCATCATATGTGATTTGTAGCGTAAAAAAATTGATATTTAACCTGGTAATCATCGGTATTAAACCAAGAACTGTGGTTGCAACGGTAAGCAATATTGGCCTAACGCGAGAAATTGCAGCGTTTATTACACATCGCTTGATGTCATTTTTGTGTACCTTAATTTGGTGATGAAAGGCATCAAGTAATAGTATATTATTATTCACTATCATTCCCGCCAAAGCAATTATCCCCACTCCACACATAACAACTACGAAAACTTGTTGGATAAGAAAGAAAACAAAAAACACACATGTTGTGGATAAAAACACTGCTGTCATTACGATAAATGTATGGTATACATTATTAAACTGTGTCACTAATACCAATATCATTAGTGTAATCGCTAATATAAAAGCCTTTAACAAAAATGCTCCTGATTTTTATTGATCTTCTTTGTCGCCTTTAAAATCAATTTTTACTCCCTTGTCCCAATCCTGGGGAATAGAATTCTGAATGAACTTTACTCTTTCATCAACAAGATAGCCAGTATCAACGTCAGCAGAGATTGTCACTATGCGTAATCCATCAATCCTGTTTAGTTTGTTTACCTTTTTTTCGGGAGCATATTTTACTATATTGCTCATAGGATACGGGCCATTAACTGTATTGATAAAAAGATTGTCTATAGTCTTCATGTTGCGATCCTTTCCAGGGAAACGGAGTACAATATCGATTTCTTCATCCGTGTTATTTGGTCTATATTTTCCAATCAACACTCCATTTGTAACCATCTTTATAAAATCGCCAATGGTTGCAACACTTACTTTAGAGCTTGTAGCCTTATTCTTATCAACACTCATATTCCACTCTATTTCAGGTGCTGATCTGCTATCTTGAATATTTATAAACCCGGATGAAGGTTGGTTCATAATTTCTAGAATTTTCTCTGCTGCTAAATTCAAACTGGATACACTCCCGCTGAGGTTAATTTGTATTGGCTTGTCAGCCGACGGTCCTGGCTTTTCCTCTTGAACATTAATTATTATTCCTTTCATGTCTTGCACACTGCCCCTTATATCATTTAGTATGTGCTTAGCTTTGCGCCTGAAGCGCCAATCCATAAGTTCTAGTTGTATTCTGGCGATAACGTTGTCTGAAAATGCTCCTGATCTAGCATAAGAAACATGAATTTCTTTTTCAATGCTCAAAATGCGTTCTTCCACTTCTTTGAGTATCAGATCTCGTTCTTTGGCTGATAAGCTTTCTTTTGCTTTAACACTGATTAAAATATTATCTGAATCCACTTTCGGAAAAAACTTTACTCCAGGAGCAAAAGTAAAGTACAGCACACTAAATGAAAACAAAACGAATACAGTAGCACATACGAATTTTTTAGGATGATCCAAAACCTTCTCTAGCATGCGTACGTAAGCTCTTATTATAGGCCCAGCATTTTTTATTTCACCACTTTCTATAGCACTCATTTTTTTTATTTCTTTTTTTGAAGTTATCGAAGGCTTACCAAATATTGCACCAAGTGTTGGTATAAAAACCAAAGCCATAATGAGCGATCCAGTCAAAGTTAGAATTATTGTAATTGGTATGTACTGCATGAATTTACCAACAGTATCAGGCCAGAATAATAGAGGAAAAAACACTGCTAATTTAGTTAACGTTGATGATAGAACCTGATAAAACATATCACGAACTGAAGTGTAAAAAGCTTCTACTTTGTCCATTCCGCAGATCATCTTTCTATCGGCATATTCGCTGATCACAATTGCATCATCAACCAGCATGCCAACAGCCATAATTAAACTGAAGAGCACAACGATATTTAAGGTTATACCCATAAAGTAAAGAGCTATTATCCCAATGAGAAAGGAACCGGGTATCGAGAGTGCCACAAGAATAGCAATCCTTGTTCCCATAGAAAGCATCATTATGATCAATATTAACAACACAGCAAATATTATGCCGTTTTCCAAGTCATCAAGCACATCGAGGACGTTTTTTGACTGGTCGTTTAAGTACACCACTTTTAAATTTTCAGGTAATTGATCTTTTGCCTTATCCATTAAGTATTTTACTTGATTTACTGTGTCTATTATGTTTTTTCCGTTACGTTTTGAAATTTCTAGCACGACACTAGGTAATCCATTAATGCGAGCAAATCCTTGGTGATCCTCAAACCTAGGGTATACTTTTGCTATATCTTTGATTCTCAAAACTGCATCGCCTTGAGATCTAATAGGAATATTCATAATATCTTCTATATCTTTTAATAACCCTGATATTTTAATCGAATATTTACCGGCCAGTGACCCAGCTCCCACTAGTCTATTATTGCTTGATATAGCTTGGAATATTTCGTTTGATTGAATGTTATATTTTGTTAGAACTGTGGGCTCAATTATAACTTCCACTGTTTCTTTACGTATACCTGCCACTTCAACTTTGAGAACATTTGGCAGAGATTCTATTTCTTTCTTTAACTTGCGTGCTATTTCAGTTAAGGCTCTTTCTGGCAAATTACCAATTAAGCCGACATTGAGTATCGGAAATAAGCTCAAGTTTATTTCATTGATTATCGGAGATTCCGCTTCAACAGGTAACTTCGATTTTATGTTTGAAAGCTTTGAACGAACATTATCGAGCACTTCTTTATTATCATACTCTGTTCCAAATTCGAGTATCATGTGAGCACCATCATTAGTTGCAAAAGCTCTCAATTCTCTTACACCTTCGATGGATCTTAGTTCATTTTCTATAGGAAGCACTAATAGCTTTTCACTATCTTGAGCAGAAATCCCAGGAAGTCTAACAAACCATACGCGTCAAGTTAAGGAAAAGTGGTATAAGGAAGAAAGGAAACGAAAAAACTATTTTATATATTAAGTAATAAAGTTATTAATTTATAGATTCTTCTGAAAAAATTATCTTCTTCTAGATAAGAACTCCCTAAAAAAATAAATGTAACAAATAAAATGCCCATCTCAAATGTTGCTATATTTCACGATATTTCCTTAACTTGACGCGTATGGTCCAACAAACACGCTGATTATAGGAATCTGTATATCAGGATTGCTTTCCCTTGGCATTTTTACATAAACGTATGAACCGAAGATAAAAATTATAGCTCTTTTTACAATAATCCGAACAGACCGTAATATGCTACTGGCCTGCTATAGCCATAAACACATATCTTATCGCATTCGGACTATTATAAGAAAGGCTATACTATAAGTAATAATACCACCGCCCTGTTTCGCTCTATGAGTAAGCTCTGCATGTTGAATGTTAGCTGAATATGTGTATTTGTACAATATTATAGTCGAGATACATTGCATATTAATTAATCCTTGTGTAGCTTTAAAACTTTACGCAAATAATTAAAATTTTCGCAAAATTGCAAGTATAAGAAAATTCCTGTATAATAATTCTAGAACAGTATTTGAGAGGTTATTATGGTGGCAATTCTAAATGTAACAAAGGGCAAAAATAAAGTTATTGTGTCTGGATTAGCTGGAGCTTTATCAGCTTTAATATTTTTAACAGCAATCCACATTGCCGCAAAGATAGCCATTATCGTTTCTGCCGCTGCAGTTACTTACTTATTACTTTCGCTGGTTCATAAAATAAGAACTAAAGCTGAAATTACTCGTGTTTCAGGAGATAAAGTTTCAGAAGATGAAGGGTATAGCAGTGTTGATGAAGGTGAAGAAAAAGATACCGTAAAAGAACCAAAAAGAACTGAAACTGAGCGAGAAGAAGAAATAATAAGGAAAAGAGCACAAGAACGCATGGAGAAAGGATCACTTGGTGGTCCTATAAATGCGTTTGGCGAACCAATTCATGTGACTATAGATGCTGAAAATAGTAATCCTGTTGATTATACAAAAACTATGGTAGTGCCTGAGGAAATTATTCTTAGCATGCTAAATGATAAAACTCTTACACAAAATAACTCTAGCTCTATAAAGAATCAGATGAAACCTCTTCCTGAGCACACGGATGTGCCTGGTAATCCACTTCCTGGGCAAGTGTTAAGCAATCTAGAGCTTGAATCTAAAAGCACGCAGAAACTATCTGCTTTAGACTTGCTATTACAGTGCAAAAATGTAGATAATGATGTAAAAAAAATGCTAAAACAGCCAATTACCCAAAAGGGGTTTAACGGATTAGGATTTGATAGATAGTTGTTATATTAACCTCTCCATCTCATATTGAGGATCAGATGCAATGCCGTAGACCCTATTTGGCGGAGCAATTTTGTTCTCTATACCAAAAACCATACCTTCAATTATTGCTGTGAGTACTTTTTCAAGGTCACAATCTGCTCCGGGAACGCGGTGCTCTAGGCGGCATCTTTTGAAATCGTTGCCAAAATAGGGAATTCTTATCGCAGCAGTTCTGTTATTTACTCCCCAACTAATCGTAGTTGGAGTGTGAATATCCGGATACTGAAATCTTAAATATGAATCATCATTTGGAGCAAAAAACAACATATGTTTTTTCATCATTGCACATAATCCACCAATACTATGAATCAGATAGTCACTGTACTTTTGCTCATTGATATAAAATAAGTTACCGTTATTTGAATTCACGAGATTAACATGCACATTTAATGCACTGCCTGCTCTATCCAAATAAGGCTTTGCTTTAAAAGAAACATTCCCACCTAGTTTTTGTGCTGTTTCAGTAAGTGATTGTTTTGCTAACTCAAAATGCTTAATTAAATTGTAGGAGTTCGTATAACAACCACTTTTTATCTCATACTGATGTGTAGAATTCTCCTTCTCGCAAGAAAATTCAAGAGATGCTATTTTATTTTTGATGCTATTCAGAAATAAGTATTCTTTTTCTATTCCTTCAATGTAAAACTCTAGTTCAATACCGAATACAGCATAACAACTCAAATTACTTAATATAATCATAAATTTGCTTCAGTAAATCTATATTAGGTTAGCTATATTTATATGAATACTTTACTTATTTGCCAGTAAATTTAACATCTTATTTATACATAATGTATTACCGTTTTTAATAGCATGCTTCTAATCCTCGATACAAGCGACATTTACAAATTTTTCATTTTTTTGAAATAAAAATGATCAATTTTAATGTTTTTATACCCTTTACAACCCATCAAAAAATCACCATAATTTTTAGTATGTATTAAGTAGTATTAGCTTTTCATTTTGCAGTAAGCTATTGATTATCTTATATTTTTCTAATTATTGCTTTTTTCTTGGTGTGGTATATGAACTTGACTAGCCCTAAGGTTTCTACTATGTTTTTTGATCAGATTATTACAGTAACGGATCACAATGTTACTTGGGAAAAAATCCAAAATTGTCTTTATAATCTTTATGGAGAAGCAACATATAATAGCTGGCTGAGTTCACTAAAATTTGTCAGTAGAAGAAATGGGGAAGTTCTTTTATCCGTGTCAACAAGGTTTATAAAAGAGTGGATTACAGTTCATTACATGAAAAAAATATTATCATTATGGCAAAGCGAAGATAAAAGTATACGTTCTATTGATATTCGAGTAATTGAGGAGAGGAATTCAAATTTTAATGTTATACTAAAAAACAGAGAGGAAAGTAATCATAATCTTGGTTCGCCGCTGGATCCAAGGTTCACCTTTGATAATTTTGTAGTGGGAAAGCCAAATGAATTAGCATTTACGGCGGCAAAGCGTGTGGCAGAATCTATAGATCCAATATTAGGCAGCAATCCTTTGTTTCTATATGGTGGAGTGGGACTTGGTAAAACACATCTAATGCATGCTATAGCTTGGCACATAGTCAATTCCCCATCAGCAAAAAGAAAAGTGGTGTATTTATCAGCAGAGAAATTCATGTACCGATATATTACAGCGCTGCGAAGCAAAGATATTATGTTATTTAAAGAGCAATTTAGATCAGTAGATGTATTGATGGTAGATGATGTGCAATTTATCAGTGGTAAAGATAGTACACAAGAAGAATTTTTTCATACTTTCAATGCATTGATAGACCAAAATAAACAATTGGTTATATCAGCTGATAGGTCTCCTAGTGATCTTGATGGAGTGGAAGAAAGAATAAAATCACGACTCGGTTGGGGGTTGGTGGCAGATATTAATGAAACAACTTTTGAATTAAGGCTTGGTATATTGCAGGCAAAAGTGGAGCAGATGAATATGTATGTTCCGAAAGATGTCCTAGAGTTTTTAGCAAGGAACATAAAATCTAATATAAGAGAATTAGAAGGAGCATTAAATAAGGTTACCCATACCTCATTAATTGGAAGAAGTATGACGGTAGAATCGGCTAGTGAAACCCTAATCGATCTTCTTAGGTCAAATCATAGGTCAGTCACAATAGAAGAAGTACAAAAGAAAGTAGCTGAATTTTTCAATATAAAGGTTGCAGATATGCAATCCAATAGAAGGCTTCGCAGTCTTGCAAGGCCAAGACAAATAGCTATGTATTTTGCCAAAAAATTTACGCAAAAAAGCCTACCAGATATTGGGAGAAACTTTGGTGGCAGAGACCATGCTACTGTTATACATGCAGTAAAACAAGTAGAAAATTTTATAAAGACTGACTCAAAATTTGCTGATGAAATCAATCGATTAAAAAAAATGTTTAAGTAGCGTTTTTAAAATAGCTAATAACAAATCCTAAAATGAATCGACTATAGTTTTAATCCGTTTAAGTTTAAAATCTTCTGTTAGCTTCGCAGAATACATTTCCTTATTGTGTTGATTATAGAAGGTAAATTCGTGATCATCTAAATTTAGTATTGCAAAGCCAAAGCCAAAAAAGTTTCTAACCTCGTGTGCTAAGTAGTTTTTACCATTTAAATAGTCAAATTCTACATTTTGATAAACAGATTCTTGATCTTGAGCGTGTAATGATGCACCACCGTTTCCAACTATAATTTGGTCTGGAACATTATCCATTAGTAAAATCTGGGCTATATGAATGTGGCCAGAAACTATGGTAGTAACATTGCTTGGAAATTTATCTCCAAAAGCTTCGATTTGTGTAAGATTACCATGGCTTTTTAATGTCAAAAATTCTTTTTTTGGAGATCTCCAAAGCGGTTTATGAGTTAAAAACCACATGGGCTTGTCAGAACTATTTTGTATCAATTTATCAAATTGCCTCTCAAAAGCATCAATTGTGCTTTGGGTTGTAAAAATATCCTCACCGGATGAAGAGTCGAAGATAAAAAATTTCATCGGTCCAGCATCTAAGGACCAACTAGAAACGAAGTTTCCACATTTTTCAGACGAAAAGGGGTATGAATCTAGATACCTGAACCATCCTTCATAAGCTCTATCACAACTCTCATGGTTTCCACGAACAAAAAGGAAAGGGGATTGTGATAAAATATCCTTTGCAGGCTCAAACCAATCAGCGTACCAAACTTCTTTATTATATCCATAAATATCGCCACACTTTTTTGTATTTCTACATTTTGTTTGTCTATAATGATAGTCACCAACATGGATAATTAAATCTGGTTTATGAAGGGCGATTGAATCTAAATTTTTTTTTAAAGGCCAGCTATCTACCGAATTACATTCCTGCTGAAATAACATATTTATTCTACAGCCCGTGTCACCAATGAAAGCAATTTTATTAACCTTTTTTGGTAATATAGGAACCAGTAGATCCTCAATACTAATGTTTTTGGCACTTGTTTGTACTGTCAGTTCACAAACTGTTTCGTTATGATCACCATTGTTAATTGAGCTGCGATTCAGCATTTCTGTTTCCTCGCCATCAACATAAACAATGGGACACATGTCATTGTCCGTAATTGCGCGTATGCTTAGTTTATTTTCTGGGATAACTTGAGACCATGTGTATAATATTTGTGCATGGACGAAATGAAAGCTAGTTATAAGAGAGAGAGCTAAAAAAATAAAGATATTAGCTATATTCATTTGTATAAAAACCTAAGTTAAAAATTAGTAGTAAGGTTATCTTAAATGATTAAAATTTATAATCACAAAATTCATAATCAAATTATACAAACAATTTCTAAATTATTCTAGTATCAGATTGACACTCTAGATGAAAAATTCTAAAATGATTAAGTAATTTAAAATAATTATATAAAAACTAGAATATAGTGCGGCCGTGGTGGAATTGGTAGACACGCAGCGTTGAGGTCGCTGTGGCTCATAAGGCCTTGGAAGTTCAAGTCTTCTCGGCCGCACCAGTTTTTATCGCTGTTTAATATGGGTAAAAATGTTTATAGGAAATCAGAGTAGCAATAAGGTAGAAAGAGCTATCAGCGAAATCAGGCGCGGTCGGCCAATTGTAATATATGATGAAAGTAATTACCTATTGTTTGCTGCTGCTGAGGCTTTAGAAAGAGATTTATTTAATCAATACAAGCTTACATCAAGTAATGTATATGTTACTTTAACTTCAAGTAAGGTAAAATACATATCTCAGAATAAAGAACATAACAGCAAACGTCTGTTGGTGAATAATTTTGATGAACTGCTCTATTTAATAAACTGTTCAAAGGAAGATTGCATAAAAGAGTTGCAATGCTCAAAGACAATAGATGAATGTGCTATTGCCTTGCTTAAGTTCTCAGAATTATTGCCATACGCGTTAGTGGCTGATATGACTTTTGAGAATAACCATGAAATGCGAAATTGGTGCGAGAAAAATGACGTTATTGCACTGGACACGTCATTCATAAATAATTTTCAAGAAAATCAGGATGTATATGAAGTGCGCAAAACATCATTATTTTTAAAACAGACTCAAGAAGTAAATATCATATCTTATAGAACCGAAAGTGGTGGAAGAGAACATCATGCAATTATCATTGGCAATCCAGATAAAGATGACGAACCATTAGTGAGAATTCATTCTTCGTGCTATACGGGTGACTTGTTAGATAGCTTGTCATGCGATTGCAGAAGTCAGTTACATCAAGCAATTCAAATGATAGCTGACTCTGGAAGTGGTATTATATTGTATTTGATGCAAGATGGAAGAGGCATTGGTTTAACTAATAAGTTAAGAGCGTACAGTATGCAAAGAGGACATAATCTTGATACTGTTGATGCAAATAGAATATTGGGTTTTGAAGATGATGAAAGGAGTTTTGCTGTTGCAGCTAAAATGCTTAAGAAATTGAACATTAACAAAATACAATTACTTACAAACAATGATAGGAAATTGTCAGAATTGGAAAGTAGTGGTATAGGAGTTACAAAGTGTCTACCACTTATTGTGGAACGTAATAAATATAACGATTCATATATGGAGACAAAGTTTGGTAAATTAGGCCATAGATTAAGAGTTTTTTAGCTTTTTTGCTGTAACTACTTTGTTAATTTGCTATGTTTATTAACATAAGTTAAGATTTTTAGGAATACTAAAATGCTAAGATTTTTTAAGCAAGAAAAAAATACTGAATCCTTAGATAAGGATATAAATTGGAATTCAAACCGCTACAGCACAGTTATTGCTCAAAGGAATATTCTACTTTTATTTGCATTAATATTATTAGCAACGATCTCTATGAGCATATTAGTCATATTTAAAATTAGCACAAGTAGCACTATTGAGCCATTTGTTATAGAAATTGACAAGAAATCAGGAATAGTGCAATTGGTTGATCCTGTCACAGTAAAACAGTATTCTGCAGATGAAGCGCTAAACGATTATTTTATTTCAGAGTATATAAAAGCAAGGGAGGTTTTTGATCCATATCATTATAATTATAACTATTATACAAAGGTGAGGTTGTTTTCCTCACCTAATGTGTATAATGAATTTAGAAATTATGTAGGATCGCAGAATATGGATGATCTTTTTAATTTATATTCAGATACCAAAAGTGAATTTAAAATTCGCTCAATTCAAAAGTTGGGTAACGATGCTCTTCAGGTGAGATTTTTTGTGGAATTTACACGGAAAGATGGAAGTTCTACGAGAAAAAATAAGATAGTTATTATGTCATATAGATATGCATCGCTTGAAATGGATGATCAGCAAAGATATATTAACCCATTAGGATTTCAAGTTATTTCATATAGAGTAGATGATGAATATGTATAGGATATTATTAGTTTTAGCTTTACTTGTAAGTGGCAATTTAAACGCATCCATTAATTATAATGAGCCTATTTCTATAGATAGTAGAATAAAGACTTTTGTGTATAGCCCTAATGAAGTATTTACGGTGGTTTTTAGTCAGGGTTACTATTCTTATATTGAATTTGCGGAAGGAGAAAAAGTTAAAAATATCGCTGTTGGTGATGCATCAAGTTGGAAAATTAATCCTTATGACAATAAATTGCTTATCATGCCATTTGAAGTTAGTAGTCGCACTAACATGATTATTACGACAACTAAAAAAAGAGATTACATTTTTGATTTAGTCTCAAGGCCAAACTACGATAAATATCCGGATACTGATGCTAAGAAAGTAGATCACGATTATTCTGCTGAAAAGGATATATCTTACGTAGTACGTTTTTATTATCCTCAAGAAGAAGGTGAATTTGATGTTGATTTAGATGAGGTTTCTTTACCTACTCAAATGCAATATACTACAGACAAGCTAGAAAAAATAATACAAGAAAATGATACGAAGTACAATTATACATATATTGATGAAGGTGGTAATGCGGATATAGTTCCGATCGAGTTATTTGATGATGGTTATTTAACCTATTTAAAATTTAGAAATAATAATAAAATACCTCAGGTTTTTGTAGAAGGGGAGGATAAACCTTGTAAAAGGCTGTTATTTGATGATTATGTTATAATAAAAGGAGTACATAAAAAGCTATTTATGCGTTATGAAGATGGTGAAGTTGAAATTATAAATAGGTCACTTTAGCTGTGGTACATGCAATATGAATAAAGAAAGGCGTAACAATTCAGAAGATGAATCAGAAATAGAGAATAAGGTAGTAACAGTTGGCTCTAATCAAGGTCATAGGGCATTGATGGTCATTATTTTAGTGCTTCTGGCTGGTGGAGTGTATTATCTCTATTTTAGTCCTTCTCCTAAAGAGGGTTCAGAAGTTATTAAAAAAGAGGAAACAAAGCAAAACGTTCAAGAATTGAAAGGAAAGTTGGAACAAGTTCCAGATAATGTAATGGTTCCTGAAAGAATAATAACTGATCCCTTACCACCCCTGCCTCCTCTTCCTACACCACTAATCATACCAGAAATAAAACAAATTAGAAAAGAAGAAGTGATGAAAAAAGAAGAAGAGAAACCAAAAGAAACTCCTGTGTCAAATATACCTATTTTGCCAAAGCAAAATTTTCCTTCTAGTAATGTTATGGGCAATTTACCTACCTCGTTTCCTACAATAGGGGGTGGCGGTTATCCTAGAGACAGACGTAGTGCACAGATGTTGACAATTTCAGGTGGTAGTGGAGAGAACAAGGCTGCTGATGCTATTTTATCCGACACTTCAGCACAATCGAGCAAAGCTACCAGAGTAGGAAAGCTTGGTTTAATGATTACTCAAGGTAAAATTGTTGATGCTGTTCTTGAAACTGCAATAAACTCTGATCTGCAAGGAATGCTGCGTGCTATGGTGAGTAGAGATGTTTATGCAGAAACTGGTGATACAGTTTTAATACCTAGAGGCTCAAGATTGATAGGCAGTTATTCATTTGACTCGAATGTTGCTAAATCTCGTGTAAATATAAACTGGAATAGAGTGATTCTGCCACATGGAATAGATATTGCAATCTCATCACTTAGTACTGACGAGCTTGGTAGAGCAGGAATAGCAGGAATAGTTGATAACAAAATAGTAAGTGCGTTATTCTCTTCAGTGACACTTGCTGGTGTTTCGATTGGTTCTGCTGTTATAGGGCAAAAGGCTTCTAATCTTGTTGATACGCTAACTATCAGAGATGCAGTAAAGTCTATCACTGCAACCGAAATAGATTTTTCTTCTCTCCAACTCATTATTGACCCAGAAAAGAAGATATCTAGTGACAAATGGAAATTAGGCCTTGGGGCTATCGGAAGAATTCGGAGTGCCAAAAGCAGACAAGATTTACTAAAAATAATGAAAGAGGAAATAGCAAAAGCACTAGGAATTGAAGAAGACGAGGTAAATATAAGCCTGGAAATTGTAAATCAACTGTTAGAACAAATTCAAAGAAAAAGCAAGTCTGTTTATGATGAAGCAATCGGGAAATCAATCGAGGATTTTTCTAAAGATATGCGGGATGTAGTGGGCAGATATACAGATAAAAAACCAACTATTTATGTTGATCAAGGCACTGCATTGAAAGTATTTGTTAACCAAGATATAGTATTTCCTCCACAGGCGATATTAAATCAATGAAATGAACTATGCTGCACTTGATACATATTTGGAGCCATTACAAGGCATATTTCAAGAAGAAGGCGTAAATGAAATATCAATAAATAAGCCAAAGGAAGTATGGATTGAAAATCGCGGTGAAATAAGGTGTGAAAAATTAGAAGTATTCGATCTTAACCATTTGAAATCTCTTGGCAGACTGATTGCTCAAGCTACAGAACAAAAACTTAGCGAAGAAGCGCCCTTACTTTCGGCAACATTACCAAATGGTTATCGTATACAGATAGTATTTCCGCCAGCATGTGAACCTGATAAAGTAGTCATGTCGATTCGTAAGCCTTCTAGCATGCAGTTAGCACTCGATGATTACGAAAAAATGGGGGCTTTTTCTGAAACTGTTACAGAAGCAACTGATAATCCAGTTGACCGTCATTTGGATTTATTGTTAAGGCAAAAAAAAATAAAAGAGTTTTTAGAATACGCTGTAATAAGTAAGAAAAATATTATAATTAGTGGTGGAACTTCCACTGGTAAGACTACTTTTACTAATGCTACTTTGCGTGCTATTCCAGCTGGGGAAAGAATTATTACTGTTGAGGATGCAAGGGAAATCATTTTGAACGATCATCCCAATAAAGTCCATCTAATTGCCTCTAAAGGAGGGCAGGGCAGAGCAAAAGTAACCACTCAAGATTTGATAGAAGCGTGCTTACGTTTAAGGCCAGACAGAATAATAGTTGGTGAGCTCCGTGGAGCGGAAGCTTTTAGTTTTCTCAGGGCGATAAATACTGGTCACCCTGGATCAATATCAACCCTTCATGCAGATAGTCCAACAATGGCCCTTGAGCAAATAAAATTGATGGTTATGCAGGCAAATCTTGGCATTCCTCCAGACCAAATTATACCATACATTAGAAATGTGATTGATATTGTTATTCAGCTAAAAAGAACCGGTGGGGGCAAAAGAAGCATTTCTGAGATATTATTTACTAGATCTGCGAGCGAAAATGCTTAAATTTATACATAAATTAAGGAAGAGTAGTTTATGAGTAATGGAAATCACCTACGTAATATTCTCATAGGAGGTGTAGTAGCTTTTAGCGTACTTGAGTTTTGCTTCTATCTATCTGGTATATTGTTTGTTCTGTTTGCTGATGGTCCGGATGCTGTGGATTTTAAGGCAATTAATCCTAGTTTGACGCCTTTCCCTCAAGCTCTTTGGCCAACGATTTTTGATCATATACAATATTGTTGGCATCATCCAGAGTTATATAGCCTTGAGCTCAAAATCACATTAATTATATCTTCTGCACTGCCTATCATTGTTTTAATGATTATCTTATGGAATTTAAGAGAAAGGATAATTGAGTGGCGACCATTTAAAAAGAAGGAATCACTTCATGGAGATTCGCAGTGGGCATCAGAGAAAGACATACGAAAAGCAGGATTAAGAAGCAAAAAGGGATTATTGCTTGGTAAAGATAAAAGAGGATACTTCATTTCTGATGGGTTTCAGCATGCATTGTTATTTGCACCTACAGGTTCTGGTAAGGGTGTTGGCTTTGTAATTCCTAATTTATTATTTTGGACTGACTCGGTAATTGTACACGACATAAAATTAGAAAACTATGAAATAACAAGTGGTTGGCGAGAACGACAAGGACAAAAAGTATACGTATGGAATCCAGCGCAGCCAGATGGAATAAGTCACTGTTACAATCCATTACAATGGATTAGTGAAAAACCTGGGCAGATGGTTGACGATGTGCAGAAAATAGCTAACCTAATCATGCCTGAACAAGACTTTTGGCAGAATGAAGCAAGAAGCTTATTTGTTGGAGTGGTATTATACTTACTTGCTGCACCAGAGAAAGTTAAATCTTTTGGTGAAGTTGTGCGTACGATGCGTAGTGATGACGTGGTTTATAATCTTGCTGTTGCTCTTGATACAATGGGTAAAATACTACACCCTGTAGCATATATGAATGTTGCAGCTTTTTTACAAAAAGCTGATAAAGAAAGGTCAGGTGTTGTATCAACCATGAACTCATCACTTGAATTGTGGGCAAACCCATTGATTGATACTGCAACTGCGTCAAGTGATTTTAATATTCTAGATTTTAAAAAGAAGAAAATTACAGTTTATGTTGGTTTAACTCCTGACAACTTGACTAGGCTCAGGCCTTTAATGCAGGTTTTTTACCAACAGGCAACTGAGTTTTTATGTAGAAAATTGCCATCGGATGACGAGCCTTATGGCGTATTGTTTTTAATGGATGAGTTTCCTACACTTGGAAAAATGGAGCAATTTCAAACAGGTATTGCATATTTTCGTGGTTATCGAGTTAGGTTATTCTTAATTGTTCAAGATACTGAGCAGCTCAAAGGAATATACGAAGAAGCAGGGATGAACTCCTTTTTGTCAAACTCGACTTACAGAATAACTTTTGCAGCCAATAATATTGAAACAGCTAATTTAATATCGCAACTTATAGGAAACAAAACTGTACAACAAGAATCGTTGAATAAGCCTAAATTTTTAGATTTAAATCCTGCTTCAAGGTCATTACATATCTCTGAAATACAGAGAGCATTGCTATTGCCTCAAGAAGTTATTATGTTGCCACGTGACGATCAGATAATTTTAATAGAGTCGACTTACCCAATTAAATCAAAGAAAATTTTGTACTACAGTGATACCACCTTCACAAGAAGGCTGCTCAAACAAACTCGTGTGCCTACACAAGAACCATATGACCCAAACAAAGTTCTTTCTGCCGCTGCGAGCAAAGATAAGGTTAATAACGAGGGGAATAATGTTCTTGAGGGACCTAATTCAGTTGATTATCCTGCTGAAACTAAAACCGAAGATGCAGTATATGATGAATCAGATGAATTTGCAGACGAAGATATTGATGATGAAGATATCGACGATAAGTTTGAAGATGATGACGAGGAAGATGAGGATAGGAGCGATGATGGGTTTGATGACGAAGAAGAGGAGGATGAATTTGAAGATGAGGATAAATTAAAAAATGACGAGAAGTAAGGTTAACTTTGCCTATTTTTAGCTCAGAAAAGTGCAAGTTATGCAAATAATTAGGTTTTTCATATTAAGCCATTTTTAATTAATTAGTATTAGATTAGCTATTTTAACTAGGGGAGTAGTAATGATTAGTAAAAAAACATTAGCGGTTACAGCATTTGCTTTATTGTTGTCACAACAATCTTTTGCAAGTGAAACAGAAGGGTTTTACTTTGGTAGTGGGTATTACGGTCAATATTTAAATAACACAAGCGTACTAAAAACAAGCACTACAGGTATCAAAAATTTGTCTATAAATGACAGGGGTGCTCAGAACACAGAAGGTCAGTCACTAAGTGAGTATAAAGGAGATTATAATCCACCTTTTGCTGCAAATGTGGCATTTGGTTACACAGGAGAATTGGGTAACAACAGCTATAGGGCTGAATTGGAAGGGATGTATTCTTCTGTAAAAGTGGATAATATTGGTTTAACAAGTAGCCAAATAACTGTTTCATACCTAAAGGAGACTGGTGAGGATCCTAATAAAGAAACTTATCTCTATAGTGCTGCAGTTAGTCATGACCAAATTGAGAACATATCTGTAATGGCAAATGTTTATCATAATTGGAAAAGTGACCGTTTCTCTTTTTCTCCTTACGTTGGTATTGGGATCGGTGCAACAAGAATGACGATGTTTGAAAAACCGTCAATAAGACCCGCAGGTCAATTAAAAGCTGGCTTTGACTATCGCATAAACGAAGATGTATAGCTCTTTTTACAATAATCCGAACAGACCGTAATATGCTACTGGCCTGCTATAGCCATAAACACATATCTTATCGCATTCGGACTATTATAAGAAAGGCTATAAATATGCATATCGGATATAGAGGTTTTGGTGCTATTGGTAGCGATATTAAGCTTACAGCAAAAAGGTTAGGACAAGTGGTAGACGACCCTAATAATGATAAAAAAAAGAAGCTTAATCCTAGCTCAGGTAGCAAAGTATAGCACTTCTCGCAATAGTCCGAATAGGATAAGATATGTGCTTATGGCTATGGTAGAGCAGTAGCATATTATGATCTGTTCGGATTATTGTAAAAAGAGCTATAAATATAGATCCAAGTAGTCACGCTACTTGGATGACTAGGTAGAGGGTACTGGGATGATATAGGATAATATGGGATGAAGGCAAAAAAACATTAGCTATGTTCTTTTCACAACAATGCATCTCTTCATTCCCGCTAAGTCATATACATATTCCTGAAAAGCTAATTCGTATGAGGGGATTATTTTATCAATATTGCTTTGATCTTCACCTATCTCCAATATCGCAAACCCATTTTTTTTAAGGCACCTCCTTAATATTGGAAAAATGCTCAAGTAACAACTCAAAGCATCAATACCGCCATCAAGGGCAATTCTTGGTTCCTTTTGCACTTCAGCTTGCAAGTCTTTCAATTTGCTTCTTTTAATATATGGAGGATTACTGATTATAAGATCGAATGAACCTCTGCACTCTGTCCACGAACTTGGAAATATTTTGGCTCTTCTGAGAAGATCATGTTTTTTTGTGTTCTGATAGGCAACTTTATATGCTTCCAAGCTTTTTTCAAAACCGACGCCAACAGCATATTCATACTCACTAAGTACGGATATCAATAAACAACCTGTGCCTGTACCAAAATCTGCAATTTTTAGTTTCTGTTTTTTGTTTGGGTAATATTTTAACACTGCTAGGATTATTGTTTCACTATCTGGCCTTGGATCTAAAACATGCTGGTTAACTATAAAATTTTTACTCCAGAATTCATGATTACCTATTATTTGCGATATTGGATATCTTTCCGCTCTTTTTTTTGTTAATTTCCAAAATAAAAGTTCTTTCTCCATTGGCACTTGATCAGCATGGTTCACAATTATAAATGATCTTTCCACTCCAAGTACGTGCTGCATGATGATTTCACAATCTAAATGTGGTGATTCAACTTTATGTGACGATAATAACTCCGATCCTTCTTGAATTAAAGAGCTGATTGTTTTCATTATTCTAAAAATATGTTTCTTTCAGCCAAAAATAGCAAGATGAGCTTCCAGTCTAGGGTAGCTGCACTAAATCCCAGTGTCAAGCACGCAGCTGTACGAACCATAAGCGTCAAGTTAAGGAAATAAAGGTATGAAAGAGATAGAATAATAAGGTATAAGTTCTCCAAGATATACTTTTAGTGAGAGAACCAATGAATAAAATAACTTGCTTATCAAAAAAGCTCAAAGAATTTTTTAATGAAAAAGCAGAGGAAATCTCAATTACAACAAGGTTTATAAAAAGAAAGAGAAAGCTAAAAGGTTCATCATGCGTAAAAGCCATGGTCTTGGGTAATATAGGAGTTGATAATTGTAGCGTAGAAACAATGTGTCAATTACTAAACGAGGACTCGATAGATATAACAAAACAAGGTTTGGATTTTAGATTTACTGAAGAAGCAGTGGAATTTATGAAAAGGATGTATAATGAATCTGTGATTCTCTTTAAAAATATCTTGCAAGTTGATTGCAAAATCTTACAGCAATTTAATAGTGTTAAATTATTGGACAGTAGCTATGTTACTCTACCTAACAGTATGGAAGAGATGTATAAAGGTTATGGTACTAGCTACAGTGGCTATGAAAGCAATACTAAGTCTGGAATAAAGTTACAATTAGTTTTCGACTACATGAATCAGATAATAGACCAACTTAATTTAACGGAGTGGGTAAGATCAGACCAGGGATATAGGAAACATTTAAGTAATATATTAAGCAATGATTTGCTAATATCTGATCTCGGTTATTTTGTGCCAAGTTCTTTTAAACAAATCAATGAAATAGGAGCTTATTTCATAAGTCGTTATAAATCCGATACCAACATATATGATGTAGAAACAAATCAAAAAATGGAGTTATTAGAATGTTTAGAGGATAAGTTATTTTTAGAAAACGAGGTATTGTTAGGAAAAGAAGCAAAAATTAGAGTAAGAATTATATGTCAGAAACTAACTGAAGAACAGTATA
>NZ_JAPQLF010000122.1:43364-59625 GCF_028982105.1 Wolbachia endosymbiont of Drosophila bicornuta
TAACAAATAAAATGCCCATCTCAAATGTTGCTATATTTCACGATATTTCCTTAACTTGACGCGTATGGTAATATGCTACTGGCCTGCTATAGCCATAAACACATATCTTATCGCATTCGGACTACTATAAGAAAGGCTATAATTTACACTTCAGAGTTTATCTACTTTAAAGTTTACTCTATTCTGTTTCAGCATTTGTCATAAATCCTTAATTATTTCTGACTTTTTAGTTCAGTTTTTAACCATTCTTTCCTTAACTTAATGGCAGTGACAATAAGCCTATCTATCATTCTGATGTGATTTCAGTTTTGTTTACGTGCAAACTCTCTAATCCCACCTTGTAGTTAGGATAAATTAGAGAGACATTAAGATCTTTTTTAATTTTAACATTACTTACTTTTTTTGATCCTAAATAAAAACTCTGTGCATAATCTGGTAACTCAATTGGCTCTGGAGGGCTAACATTGAGAAGTTTGGCCGCATACATTATCACTTCAGATCGTGTAGTTGGTAAATCGTCTGCACAATTGTATATTTCACCAGGTTTTATGTTTTGCATGGAAGAAAATAAAATATTCGATATATCTTCAACGTGAATACGAGAAAAAAAATGCCCTTCTTTTTTCACATTTCTTGCTTTGCCAAGCTGCAAGTCAATTAACACGTTCCTACCAGGACCGTATATTCCAGCTAAACGAAAAATATGTACAGGCAATCTGCTATTTAGCCACTTCCTTTCAGATTTAAGGCGCTTTTCTCCTCTGATTTCTATAGGTTTTGTTTTAGATTCCTCATCAACCCAATTACCAGAGTGATCACCATAGACGCTAGTTGCAGACAAATAACCAAGCCATTTAACATTTTGCAGGCAATCACCGTATCTCTCCACAACATCATCGCCATCTGGAGGAATAGAAATTAAAACGTGCGTTGCACTTTTAAGCAGACCTTGGCTAACTTTCTCATAATTACAGAGGATTACATTTTGTATATTTTTACTTCTTGATGTGCCACTAACTTTCCAACCTAAGTTCAGTAGTTTTTTCGATAAAAATTTAGCTACATATCCATAACCAAAGCAAAACAAGTGCATGAAAATTAATTTTTAAAGTTCTTCTTGATAAATTCTACTCCTAATTTTATTCCCTCTTCATTGATAATATGCCCTAATCCATGAATTGGGTGCCCTTCAACATTTACTCCATTTTCTTTCAGAGCTTTAACCGCTAAGTCGAGGGACGAAAAAGGTACCACGTCGTCAGCATCACCATGGATAACACATATGTTAGGTTTTGATTTGATCTCTGGTGCAGTTTTTGAAGGTAAAAGAAACCTACCAGAGTATGCAACAACTGATGCACAGGATTGAGAGCGGGTGAGAGCTGTATGTATTGCAAGCATTGCTCCTTGAGAAAATCCAACTAAGGAAAGTTGCGTATCTTTTAAATTAAGCTCCTTTAATTTTGTATCAATGAAATGATTTACAATTGATGTAGCATTTTTTACTCCATTATATAGCGCTTCCTCACTACGATCTTCCAAACTGAACCACTGATAACCATCACCTATTTCTCTCTCAAACGGAGCATTTGGTACTGCAAAATATGAATCCAGTAAAAACTTGCTCATAACTTTGGCAAGGTGAATAAAATTATCGCCACTTGAGCCCCAACCATGTAAAAAAATAATCAAATTTTTCTTATTTCCGCCTGCACAAATTTCTGGGCCTTTAAGTTCAATCATTTCTTTTCCTTTTGCGTTTATATTTTTATTTAACACTAATTTTCACATTTGTAAAACCAATGTGCAATTACGTTCCCGATACTACAGATAAAGTAACTTAGGTTCATCGACGATTTGAAAAACCGTCATTCCGCTACTCGTTAGCGGCTGAGATACCGCGAATGAATCGCGGTATGACGTAGGGAAAACCTTAGCTATAAACCTCAGAAATAAGAAAACAAACTAGAAAAAACACCTCACTATAACTGCAGCCTTAAGCAACGTACCTTATTTATTTACGAAAACTGGTATAAATGCTATGCAAGTAGCTACACTACTTGCATGGCATCAATAATTGACCTCGACTTACCGTCCAACTAGAAAGTTGTATATAGAATGACAGAAATCCAGATGTTATTTACTTACTTTCGATCTTTTCTATCAATTTTTTAACTAAGCCTCTTAGCTTTTTACTGGATTCATCAAGCTCTTGAATCTGCGAGCTGTGCTCTTTCATTAGTTCCTTATAGTTACCTCTTATGTGGTCAATCATTTCCTTCATCTGAGCAATCATCTTGTTAACATCCATACTGCCCAAATCAGGTATCATGCCAGGCATAGCCCCTTCTAACATACCGCCAGCCATAAGCTGCTGAGACATTTGCATAAATGGTTTTAAAGTCTGATTAAGCAACTCAGGATCCTTGGCTAATTTTTCTATTTGCTCTTTGCAAGTATCCATATACTGCCTCATAAATTCATCTTCTTGCCCTTTGTCTACCATAACTATAACCTACCTGAAAATACGTGTTCTTTATTATATATTATTTTAAAATTAAAAACAATACAAAATACCTGTCACAATTGCATTAATACTTTTTAAATAATAAAAAATGCTCCTTTGCTTATAAAGGGTCACATACCTTCTTTAACCATTCCTTATCTTTTACGCTATTTTCTAAGTTTTTATAGACAAATTGATGGTAGCCATTTATCCATTCAATTTCATCCTTAGTAAGCATTTGCACATTTATTAGTCTTCTATCATATGGAATAGAGGTCAGTTGTTTAAAGTTTAAGAAGCCATTCTCTTGCCTGTCAACATACATCAGATTTTCAATTCTTATTCCATACTCCACCGGAATGTAATAGCCAGGTTCGTTGGATAGTATCATACCTGGTACTAATTTTACTTTATTACTTTTTGATATTGCTTGTGGTCCTTCGTGTACTGATAGGTAACTTCCTACTCCATGCCCTGTACCATGCATATAGTCCATTCCAAATTTCCATAAATGCGTACGTGCCAATATATCCAATTCTCCACCAGTAGTGCCGGGGGGAAAGACGACACTTGCTATAGCAATGTGAGCTTTGAGTACTATTGTATAGTGGGTTATTTGTTCATCAGTTGGATTACCAACTACTACAGTTCTTGTCACATCAGTTGTGCCGTCAAGGTACTGGCCACCAGAGTCAATCAAATATAGTCCATTTTTCTGAATTACCTTATTCGTCTTACTGCTTGCACGATAGTGAATTATTGCACCATTTTCATTAAATGCGGAAATTGTTGGAAAGCTCAATTGTTTAAACAAATTCTGCTCTTTTCTGTATTCTAAAATCTTTTCTTCAGCTTCAAGTTCTGTACCAACATTATTTTCAAGCCAATATAGAAAATTTGTAACTGCCACTCCATCTCTGATATGCGCATTTATAGCCCCAGCTATTTCAGTTTGGTTTTTTGCTGCTTTATAAATTAGACAAGGATCTTCTCTCTCAGCTACCTGTTTATCTTTTATTACAGCCATGATACTCATTGGAGTTGTGTTTGGATCTATAACTATTGAATTTAGCTTGTGCAGCGAATTTTCTAGCTCACTAATATCAAAAATATTTATATGGTTGCCTAAATTTGCTTCTATAGTTGAATGTTCTTTATCTTGAATAAACAAATCAACATTACCGCTTTTATACAATATAGCACGGCCCAATATACATGGAGTATATTTAGCATTTTCATTTCTTAAATTTAATAACCACGAAATTGAATTTGGATCAGTTAAAAGCACTGTTTCAGCTTCTTTATCTATACTTTTAGCGACTTTTTCACATTTGTCCTTACTACTTTTACCAGCATATTTAATAGAATGTAAAACCACTGCTTGTTTTCGATAGTCACTTTTTTTTCCAGCTAAACATGGTATTAATTTACAGATATTCTCATACTTTCTTATATCTTCGATGGTAAAATATTGCAAATAATAACCTAGTGAGGCAGTCGATGTTAAGTTTGCTTTTATCCATTCGCGTGGATCCTCTTCTTGTATATTATATACTTGAAAATTGACACGATCGAGCTGATTGCGAGCTTGTGTAATATAGCGTCCATCCGTAAAAAATGGGCACTTGTTGTCTTTTGTAACGATAAGTAGCCCATTTGTTCCTGTAAAGCCACACAGCTTTGTTAGCTCCTCTGAATACTCATTTAAATATTCATCTTTAGTATGCAACATAAATGCATCAACGTTTATCTCGTGCATAAAAGAACGAAATTCTTCGATTTTTGACATAGAACACCTCATACAAAATTAGCAGCCACTTTCGTTTTCCTGTTTCTCAAATACACTAATATGCTCACTATCGCTGCAGGAGTGATGCCTTGTATTTGCTTTGCAATGCCAATCGTCGCTGGTTTTATCGTCTGCAACTTTTCTATTACTTCACTTGACAGGCCTTTAACTTGTGAATAGTTAAAATCAATTGGAATTTGAGTGTTAATTTCCTCTCGTAAAAACTTCATATCCGCTTCTTGTCTTATTAGATAAGGTTTGTATTTTGCTTCAATTTCAACCGCTTCACATATTTCATTCTTAGTTATGCTACCCATTGCGGTGCCATCCCAGCGCGTGATGCTGCTTAACTCCGGCCATATTTCTTGTAATTTATTCCAGTCGATGTTTGGATAGCTAAGTAAATCTAGTGCCGTTTTTCTTATCCCATCATAAGATATTTTGATACCATAAGACCTAAGCTGCTCAGGAGTAATCGTCAGACTCCCTAACTTCTCTTCAAGCTGCTTAATGGATTCAAGTTTATTCTGTAAAACAGAGTATCTCTCATGCGAAACAAGGGAAATATCATAACCTTTTTGTGTTAATCTTCTATCTGCATTGTCTGACCTGATAGCTAGCCTATATTCTGCACGTGAGGTAAATAATCTATAAGGTTCGATCACCCCTTTGGTGACTAGATCATCTATCATTACGCCGATATATGAGTCTGTGCGATGAAGAACAAAGCTTTCTTTTTTTTCAGATGCAGAGAGTGCTGCATTAATTCCGGCAATAATTCCTTGCCCTGCTGCTTCTTCATATCCAGTAGTGCCATTAATTTGGCCAGCAAAATATAGGCCTTTAATTTTCTTAGTTTCAAGAGTATGGCTTAGTTCTCGTGGATCAATATAGTCATACTCAACTGCATATCCAGGTCTTAGTATTTCTGCATTTTCAAGTCCCTTGATACTCTTTATCATTTCACACTGGACTTCAATAGGCAATGAATTCGAAATTCCGTTCGGGTATATAGTATCATCATTCAAGCCCTCTGGTTCCAAAAATATTTGATGACTACTTTTTTCTGCGAATTTTTTAACCTTAGTTTCAATGGATGGGCAGTATCTTGGTGCTATAATATCATCCAAATACGAAGAAGCTGACCTGTGCAGATTCTCTCTAATTATTTTATGCGTGTTTTCATTAGTATGGGTAATAAAGCATGATACCTGAGGTTGGTTAATTTTTTCTGTGAGATAAGAAAACGGCACAGGTGGATTATCACCCACTTGTTCTTGCAATATTGACCAGTTTATAGTGCCACGATCAAACCTTGGCGGAGTTCCGGTGCGCAATCTACCTAATTTAAAATTATATTTCTTCAACGTATTTGCAAGTTCTACTGCAGGCTTATCTCCCATTCTCCCTGAAGGAGTTACCTGCTCTCCTATATGAATTACACCTTGCAGGAAAGTTCCCGTAGTTAAAACAACTTTACCTGTTAGTATATGTTCCCCTGAGCTTGTTATTACAGCTTTAATGCACAATTCTACATTCTTATTACTCTCTATAAGGAAATCGTCAACCGACTCTTCTTTTACCGTCAAATTGTTATAATTTAGAATAATTTCCTGTATTGCTTGCTTGTACAATTTTCGGTCTGCCTGTGCACGTGGTCCCCACACCGCCGCACCTCTGCTGCTATTTAAAATGACTGAGTGTATACTTGCTTGATCGATTGCTCTTCCCATTATTCCATCAAGAGCGTCAACTTCCCTGACTACAACGCCCTTTGCAACTCCTCCGATTGCTGGATTGCAGGACATTTCCCCTATAGTTGAAATTTTATGAGTTATAAGCAGCGTGTTTGCACCAAGGCGAGCTGCAGCAGCAGCAGCTTCGCACCCTGCATGACCACCACCTACTACTACTACATCATATTTATGCATGCCTTCTTGAGTAATTCTTACTCTACTAATATTCTAACTATTAGCGGTTAATGTCAAATCTTGTTATTCCAATGTTGCACACTGGAATAACGGAAACCTTTTTGGTTAGCTTAAACGTCCTGCTTTTTTGAAGAAAAACACTCGACTATAGGAGAGATGATGTATTCATTTACTTTTTCAGCAGCAGATAGTGTAGCTATGGCTGCAAAGACCCCTGCAATTGGTGCTATGGCTCCTATTACAGCACCTGCTAAAGCTGCAGAGCCCATTCCAAGCATTGCGCCAGGAAAAATAGCAGTTGCGGCTGCAGCAAGGCCAACTCCAATTGCAGCACTTGCAACGCAGAAACAAGCAAGCATGAAAAGATCTGTTTTGGAGAATTCTCCTATTTTTACATCATTGTATATCAAATATGCAGCGAATAATATTGAAGGAACGGCAGCAACAATTCCACCTATAACCAAAGGTGACAAAGCTGTAAAACTCAATCCCAAACCTGTCAATGCTCATATTACTGATACTGCACCTAAAAGTATTAAATCTCCTTTATCCATACAACCTCCATAATAAATTGATATATTACCATTTGTTCATATTTCTGTAAAGTAGAAAACTTTAGTGGGGCGAGCGACCAGGATCGAACTGGCGACATTCAGTACCACAAACTGACGCTCTACCAACTGAGCTACGCCCGCCAAGGTATAAAATTTCTAACATAAGAGCGCAAATAGTCAATTGATTATTTAACCCTCCTTTTGCAGAGGGTTTTAAGTTTAGCCAATAAATATTTTCATTGATACTTTTACCATTATAGTTAATTGTATTGACACTAATGAAGTAGTGGTATGTTTAAAAGTATTTTCACATTTAGTTTTTTTACCGCTATTTCAAGGGTCTCAGGGTTAATAAGAGATGTATTGATTGCTACGGTTATTGGTGCAAACTCTCTTGCAGACATATTTTTTTCTTCGTTTCGCTTTGCCAATCTATTTCGAGCATTTTTTGCAGAAGGAGCGTTCACTACCTCATTCATACCGTTATATTCGACAGAATCATATGATAATAAAAAGGCATTTAATTTTGCAAGTAGTGTAATATCCATTAAGTTTATCATCTTAGTAATTTTTTGCCTTATCATGCAAACTTTCTCCCCTTATATGATTCAAATTTTTGCTCCTGGATTTGACCAAAGTAAGTTTACCCTTACTGTTACTTTCTCAAGAATTATGATGCCCTACATAATCTTTGTTTCAATTGCATCACTTATTGGTGGAATGCTGCAAGTAAAGCAGCATTTTGCTTCAACAGCTATTGCACCAATCGTTTTGAATCTCTGTTTAATCATCAGTTTGTTTGTGCCTTACGTAAAAACTCCAGCGCACAACCTTTCTATAGCTGTCCTTATAGGAGGAATTTTCCAGCTACTTTTGATACTATTTAGTGCATACAAGTTAAAGGCAGCTTTTTCTTTTAGCCTTGAATTAAGCAATGAAGTAAGGTTGTTTTTTAAGCGTGTGGTACCTGCAATTATCAACAATTGTGTAACTCAAATAAGCTTATGGATTGATACAATCATGGCGAGTTTTATACCAAATGCGGTGTCCTATATATATTATGCCGATAGACTAAATCAACTACCGCAGGGAATAATCGGTACTGCAATTGGTACAGTGCTTCTTCCTTTAATTTCAAAACAGGTGGATAATACTGAAAATATAGTCAAAATACAGAACAAGGCTCTCAACATAGGATTAATGTTAATTATGCCAACAACTGCTGCCTTTATCATTATTCCCGACATAATTTTACTTACGCTTTTTTCTTACGGCCGGTTTGATCATTATGCAGTGCAGCAAACTGTTCCCACTTTAATAGCATTTTCTCTTTCTTTACCTGCATTTATTATAAATAAAGTATTGTTACCTACATTTTTTGCTAAAGGCAATCTGAAAATACCAACCATATTTTCGCTAATGTGTCTTGGAATTAATGTAGTGCTAAACCTTTTGTTAATGAACGAGTATCAGCATACGGGGATTGCTATTGCTACTTCCGTTTCCACTTGGATAAACTCTATTCTATTAATTAGTTATTTAACAATAAATAAAATGTATAAGGTTAGCCAAGCGTTATTGTTAAATGTCATGAAAATTTTTGTAGCAACGGCAGTCATGTCAATAGCCCTTTATATTTTTAATTCTTTGTTGGCAGGATTATTTTTTGATAAAATGTTGGCTCGTATTGTTTATTTAACGACTTTAATAGCTTTGAGTGTTATTGTTTATTTTGGTATTCTCTATTTAATATTTAAGGGAAACTTTAAGCATGTGTAAATTATGAGACTTTCTTTATATGCTATATTATCAATCTCACTGCTATTAATTCTCATGCATGTTGCTGCAACTTTTAAGGATTGGAGTGGCTACAGAAAATATATCATAAAAGAGTTAGAGAAGACGTATGATGCTAAAGTGCATATTGTGGGAAAAATTAAAGTTTCGTTGATTACCACAAAGCTCACTATTTATAATGTATACGTACAATACAACGAAAATAAAGAGCAAAAGTTGTCAGATTTAATTAGTGTAAGAAAAATTGAAATAAGGCCATCGTTCCTATCGTTGTTTTTATTTTCGTTGCAACCAAAGTCAATCACATTGTTTGGCATGAAAAGCAACAAAGAAAATTTACTGAATATTATAAATACAAACGCCAGTGGTAACACAGTCAATATAGTAATAAAAGACAGCCAAGTAAGTTTCAAGAATGATTTCGCTGATATTGTTAACATAAAGGAAGTTGCTGTAAAAAAAAATAAGCAGTTTTTTGGTAAAGTAAAGGTAGGTGATAATAATTACGATTTTTCAGGAAAGGTTAATATCACAAAAAGGAATGTACACATTAGTGTTGAATCAAATTTTGTAAATTTGCTATTTACAGGTAATAGAAATCAAGAAGAACTCCAGGGTAATTTAACATTAACAATTAATAACAGTTCCGGTTCTGTGAGTGATTTAGCAAAAATCATTAATCTTAGCTTTCTCTCTTGTGTTATTCCTAGCGAAAATATCAAGATATCATCCAATATAAGTCTTAATGAAAGTGAGTTTACGGCAACTGACTTAAAAATTGATTCCAAAAGCATGCAAGCCAGCGGTACAATACAAAATGATAGAAAAGGCAATCACACTAATTTCAATATTAGCTTCAGTAAAGTTGATTTAGATTCCATACAAAATGATTCACAAAGAAGAATGAATATGAAGGATCTTCTGGAATGTTTTAGAGCAGTTGTGCCAAAGAACTTGAGCTTAAATTTTAATATGGAAGCTTCTAACATTCAATATCAAAACAAAATATTGGACAATTTCCGTGCTGTACTAAAATCCACTGATGGCAAAGTAAAAGTTAATACGCTTCTTAAATTTCCTGGAATCAATAATATATCTTACTTATCAGGAGAGATCTCAAACAATAATGTCCTATCTGAATTCAACGGCGATTTATTAGTCGAAGGAAATGATTTTGGGTCATTCATTTCATGTTTTTTCCCTTCTATAAAGATGAAAGAAAACCAGAAAAATCAATTTACACTAAGTTCCAAACTGCAACTTGCACCAAGAATATTATCTATCTCAGACATTAGACTGCTAAATAATAAGGAATCCTTGCAAGGGTCAATTAGAGTAAGCCATACAAAAAAACACAATGTGGTCAATGGTGAATTTAGCATGCATAATCTTGATGCAGATAAATATGATCATTCATTATTTAGCAGTTTACCTAAAATGCAATGGCTGAAAAATTTTCAGTATGATGCAAATATAAAGGCCCGTGTTAATAACCTTACATTGAATGATACGAAAATTAAAAATTTGGATTTTTTGCTGAAAATGGAAAAAGGTAAGCTAGTTGCAGATAAAATAAAACTATCTGGAGAAGATTTCGATATTACCGGTAATGCAAAAATATTAGCAGATCAAAAATACGCCAAACCTTTATTAGATGTTAACCTTACGGGCAGTAAATTTAATGGAAAAATTATTACATTACCAAATTTAGTAGAGACGAAAAGAAATTCAAGAAATGAGATAGATCAAATTCAATGGTCAACAAAGCAGCTTGATTTTTTGGATGACAAAGAAGGCTTTGATGCAAATGTGCAAATCAATACTGCAGAATTTAAAACCGAGCATAATGTTTTGAAAGATTTTAATTTGGATGCGGTAATGAGAAACAACACTATCACTATCAGGCAGGCAAGTTACGTATTAGAACGCGGGCAAGTGTTTTTTCAGGGTTATTTAAGATCAGACTCAATAAATACAAGGTTTTCTATTGTAAATTTGGACACTAAAAAGATTGGTAAGGTTATAGGAATTGACAATGTAAATGGTCAGGTAAGCTTAAATGGTGAAATCAAAACTCAAGGAAAAAGTTTTCATGATTGGGCTAGTAACTTATCAGGAGATATAAATTTACAAGCACAGGGAATAGAATTTACTAATGTGGATTTTAATTCATTTATCACTAATTTGTTAAGCAGTAAGAATAAGTCTGAAATTTCCACACTTGCTTATATTGATATATATAATGGTAAAACATTTTTTGAAAATATTAGCGGAAAAGCAAGTATTAAGAGTGGTATATGTTCAACTAGTTTACAGTTCGGGATTGATCAAGCATCAGGATCAATCTCTTCTAATTTAACCTTATCTAACTTCACTTTAAATTCTATATTCAGGTTCTTTTTCATATCACCAGGTTATAGTAATCCAATCTATATCGATATGCATTTGGATGGCCCTATTTGGCGTCCTAAGATGAGTTTTGATGTAGACCAAATCTTCACCGCTCTGGTTGGCAAGAAAAATAGTTGATTTACTTAGGCGTACGGTTTAGGGGACGATGAACTCATCTGAACGGATACAAACTTAACCTAACTCATCACCACCTGGCAGTGGTGGCAAGCCAAATGCTTCTCTCTTTTCGTTGAGCGTCATGAAGCTTGCGTTTTCTACGTATTTCCACAACTTTTGTCTTTTTTCCATGAGAATTTCTATTGCATCTTTGTCATACGACAAGCACAGATCTTCACCAAATTTTGGTGTTAGCCAAGAATTCATGTGACAGATAATATTTTCTAGCGTTGGTAAAACCGTCTGCTCCCAGAGGGATAAGCGTGCTTCGACTAAATTACTATAAGTGTTATCACCTGGTATGCCAAGCAACTGCGGCGGAACGCCAAAAGCCAGGGCAATATCACGAGCTGAACTGTGTTTGGACTCAATGAAATCCATATCCCTCGGCGAAAGACTCACCTCCTTCCACTCCAAGCCTCCTTCAAGCAATATCGGTCTCCCAGCGTTTATAGAACCTGAATAATGATCATTTATAGCCTTTCTTATAATAGTCCGAATGCGATAAGATATGTGTTTATGGCTATAGCAGGCCAGTAGCATATTACGGTCTGTTCGGATTATTGTAAAAAGAGCTATAAATGGCAGGCACAATAAGGGGTAGCAAAAAGAATGAGCTTTTTTTTTGAGCTGAGCGAAGCCACCTAAGGTAGAAAATGAATCAGGAAGGAGTAAAAATATATTTAATATTTATATGATGTACTTACTTATAAATATCTTTTCTGTGTCCTATCTCTGTGATAACCACTTCATATTTTATAATATTTACGGAATAGATAACGCGATAATCACCTACCCTTAATCTTCTTTGTCCTTTAAATCTGTAATATAATGGCTCACCAAGGTTAATGGGATCAACTGTAAGGCGCTTATTTATCGCATTTATGATCCCTAATCTTATTGTTTTTGGAAGAGCTGGAAGGTCTTTCTCAAGAACGCTTTCTATGAAGATAATATTGTATTCCAGTCTACATCCTCACTTCTAATTTTCTTTACACCTGAAACATTACGTTTAGCAGCACGCTCAATTAGTATTTTATCTTCCTCATTTTCAATTGCTTCTTGTATTAGCTTCTCTGTTAGTTCTTTAATGGACTTATTTCTTATTTTAGCCAGTCCAGCAAGACACTCTGAAATTTCGTTGTTGAAAGTTATGCTAAATTTTGAGTTTGCCATATGTTTTACCTAAAATCTACTAACAATTGTACAACATTTTTCTGAATTTTTCAATAAAAAAAGTTGCCTATACGTAAAGAGGACCTGTGTTGACAAATAATTAAACATTTGTCATGTACTATGTTTGTTAAGGAGAAATAGCACAGAAGTTAGTATTAAGTATATTAGGAATAAGAAAGGCTGCGCTCAGTGTCACACACTGGAATAACAGGAAAAAACGAACTGCTGTACTAAAAAAAAAGAAATTGAACATGACAGAATGGCTAATATCTAATCAGCTTATTGATTATAACTGTGCCGTAAAATCTATGGAAGAGAAAATTCAACAAATTCACAATAATTCAGCAGACGAATTAGTATGGCTACTCCAGCACCCTCCACTTTACACTGCAGGAATCAGTGCAACAGCTGATGATATTGTTGAAAAACTATTTCCCATATATAAAACAGGAAGGGGTGGTAAACACACATATCATGGTCCAGGACAGCGCATTATATATTTAATGTTAAACCTTAAAAAAAGAAACAAATGCGATATAAAGCTATATATTAGAGATCTAAGTAAGTGGATCATAAATGTTTTAAAGCAATTTAATATACTTGGAGAGTTTAGAGAAGATAGAATAGGCATTTGGGTAAACCATAACGGAGTAGAAAAAAAAATTGCAGCTTTTGGTATCCGTTTAAGAAAATGGGTAACTTATCATGGCATAGCGCTTAACGTCTTTCCAGACCTCTCTCACTATAATGGTATTATTCCTTGTGGGTTGCAAGGTTATGGCGTCACGTCAATGGAAGAACTAGGAGTGAAAGTTCCACTCTCTGAATTGGATGATATACTAAAAAAAGAGTTTTATAAGATATTTTAATGATTGTTTACCTTTTATATTTCATTCTCACTTTATGTGCTAACACAGGTATTCATGCAATCGACCAAGTTGATATTATTGCTCCTTCTTCGAAGGGAAAAGAATTAGATCTGACTACTATAAAAGAATATGTAGAAGCTTTGGATTTTAATCCCCATATTTCGGAGAAAATATATAGTAATGATAATCCATTTTATTCCAACTCTGATGAATTCAGAGCAAATGATTTGATTAGTGCACTAACCGGTGATAGTAAAATAATCTGGTGTATCAGAGGAGGAGAAGGGGCTTCTCGGTTAATTCCCTATCTAGAAAAGTTACCCAATGATAAAAAAGAAAGGATTGCTCAAAACAAAAAGATCCTCATAGGCTATAGCGATATAACTGCCTTGCACATCTATCTACAAGCTAAATATGATTGGCAAACTCTTCACGGCACCATGTTGGAAATGATAGTAAATAACTCCGTTTCTGAAAGCTCTGTTGAAAAATTGAAAGAGTTAATTCTTAACAAGCGGGATTCTATCAGATTTGATAACCTAAAGACGATAAATAATGGCATTAGACTAAAAGATGGCAGATTAGAGTCTAAAATCATCGGTGGTAATATGACTTTAGTTGAAAACAGTATAGGAACTGTTTGGCAAATAAATGCGAAAGGTAAAATTCTATTTTTAGAGGACATAAGAGTCTACCCATACGCAATAGAGCGCAGTTTAGATCACCTAAAACAAGCTCACATCTTTGATGGAGTACATGCAGTAATCTTTGGGGATTTCGTTAACTGCTATAACGATAACCTTGTTGAAGTTGTAAAAGAAAGGTTTGCAAAAAGTGTTAACTTTCCTGTATTTACTATGAAAGGGGTAGGCCATGGACATACAAATGATCCTTTACCTTTTAACACTCACGCTATTATTAGCGTTCAAGACGAAAAAGAAGGTTTGTTTTTTATGGACGTGCAGAATTTAGCTAATCTTATAGCTAACGCGAGCTCTACGTCATACCGCCGCAGTATCTCTTAGCCGCTAACACGTACTTAACCGTCATACCGCGATTCATTCGCGGTATCTCATCTGCTAACAAGAGATCCAGCTAACATGTAGCGGGATGACGAATTGCTTAACCGTCATTCCGCCGCAGACCGTCATACCGCCGCGGTATCTCTTAGCCGCTAACACATAGCGGAATGACGAAGTTATCGTCATGCCACCGCGAACCGTCATACCGCCACGAACTGTCATACCACCACGAACCGTCATACCGCGATTCATTCGCGGTATCTCTAGATCCCGCTAACACGTAGCGGGATGACGGTTTTCAGTGTGTCATGCAAGTAGCTGACTACTTGGATCTGGTAGGCTTAAATCACAATGCCCGTAAAGCTGCGACCCTAGAGCTACTATCTCTCACCCACTGCAAATATTGCACGGTACTATCCACTTGATCATCGTGTCGAGTTTCAGGAAACATTAAAATCTCATACTCAAAATCGTTCAGCCATACTGCTTGGTGCGGCAGAAAAACCTTGCCAGACTCTATAATCGGAACAATTTGATAAAATCGAGTGAGTTTGTCATCATGTGGTACTATTTCGATAATTGGTAAATCACTGTTTGTCTTTAGCTCTTGCACCAATTGCTGACCACTTGTTTTTGCTTCGATTAAAATTGCGTGCGGTGTCCATCTTGCAGCTAGTGACAGAACTTGCTCTTTAAGCTTTGGATACTCAAGCTTTGCGCGATATACATCGAGTAAATAGAATTTATTGCCCACTTTTGTCCAGGTGGTGCAGACGCTAAAGTTGCTCATGCTGCTTGTTGAAACTGCAGTGTCCCAGCTCTGAGTGACATATGAGAGACTATCAGAAAAATTTCTATAGCGCTTCAGCCACTCTCGTTTAATTATACCACTTGAAAGTGGCAGAGGGTTTTGTTGATATTGTGCAGCAAAAGCGTAACTTCCAAGTTCAACCTTTATCATCTCAACTTCTTCTTTTCCTCCATCGAGGGGATATAGCAACTGACCTTCTTCTCTTGAGTATAATATTACGGGTGGTGTCATTCTAGCACTTGATGCTGTAATCCAGCTTTTGTACTCATTTGTAGTTACTCGGGTGACAGGAAGAAGAAAAGGAGGCGCTGGCTTTTTGATTGAATAGATAATCTCCTTATTTTCAGATATCATCGGTAAACAAGTATGGTTCCGTATGTTTTTCGGTTTGGAGAGAAGGTGCCCGGTTAAATCTTCTTGATGTAGCCTATGCATCACAAGAACAATTACTCCTTTTTTTCTATTGTTGAGCCTGGCTACTAAAGTCTGGTCAAACCAATTTGTAGCACGCTTTCTAAACGTTTCACTCAAAGCTTGGGCGGGACTCAGTGGATCATCCACGATGATGAAATCACCACCTTCACCTGTTAACGTCCCTCCAACTGACGTTGCGATTCTGTATCCTCTCTGCACTGTTTGAAATTTGTATTTGGTATTCTGATCTTTGGATAGTTCTACCTCTGGAAACAGCTCTCTATACCAACTAGACTGCATTATGCATCTTGTATCGAGCGAGTGCTTTTCGCTAAGAAGCCGAGAGTAGCTTGCAACTATTATTCTTGCAGTTGGCTGATTTCCCAGTATCCATGCGGGCCACGCAACACTAGCGCACAGGGACTTCATTGAACGCGGAGGCATATTGAATATTATTCGCCTCATTTTGCCAACATTTGCCGCTTCAAGTCTGTCTGCTATGACTTTTATATACTGATAATCATTATACTCACACCCCGGCACCACCGTTTGAAAGCACAGTTCAATGAATTTTAGAAAGTTCATGATATAATGTTGAAAGATGTCATCCAAGTAGCGCCTTTCTTGTCATCCCAGTGCTTGACACTGGGATGGCTTTGTTGCATCGCTCTTCGGATAGTAGGTAACGCACAATAAATTTATGAAGCTATCTCAAATTTAGCCATACCAATATCAGTGAACTTATTGAGCAAATAGCATTTATAGCTCTTTTTACAATAATCCGAACAGATCATAATATGCTACTGCTCTACCATAGCCATAAG
>NZ_JAPQLF010000123.1:0-17887 GCF_028982105.1 Wolbachia endosymbiont of Drosophila bicornuta
TATAAGCGCGTTCAGCTTATTTAGATAAAAATCTAGATGTAGATGAAGTTTTGTAAAGACATACAGTATCCATATACTGCAAAAAATTGAACATAAGACGCCGATACATTAAGTAATCCTTACCTTTTAATCTGCAGATTGGCGAAAGCAAATACAATAGCTTCAGTTTCGTGATAATGGTGCTAGCGGAGTTTGTCAAGGAATTCTTATTAAAACTAAAGAGCTCAAATGAAAGGAGGTAAACTCTAAAGTATACATTTAGTAGCGCTTTCTATGAGAGAAATCGTATTACCTATTCCGTAAAGCTTTATGAAAGATCCCATTCTTGGACCGGTTTTTTGGCCAAGTAACGTTTCATATAATAGCTGAAACCAGTCACGTAAGTTGGTGTAATCATATTTTTTTCCAATAGAAAATACCTGAGATTGAATTTCTTCAGCAGTAGCAGTTGTAGATAGAGAATGTAAAGTGTCCTTCAAATCTAGTAACGCTGCTTTTTCTTTTTCATTTGGAGTTTTATATGATTTTGTTGGCTTGATAAAATCGTGATAATACTTTACTGCAAAGTCTGAAAGTCTATCAAGCATTTTATTATTTTCTGGTGTAACGTTTGGTGCATAAGAGGATATAAAACCCCATAGGATCTCTTTGTTTTCAGCATTACAAGCTGCTGCTAGGTTTAAAAGTAGTGAGAAATTTATGCCTGAAGTTTCTATACTGGGAACATTGCCCTGGTGAATGTGCCAAGCAGGATTATTTATATCCTTTTCTTTGTTCTCATGGTAACGCTTTACAAATTCTAAATATTCATCAGTTGATTTTGGTATCACATCAAAATATAAACGTTTAGCTTTTTTAGGACTCTGAAAAATGTACAATGCTAAGCTCTCTGTTGGTGCGTAAGTTAGCCACTCTTCAATTGAAATGCCATTTCCTTTTGATTTTGATATTTTCTTTCCTTCTTTATCAAGAAAAAGCTCGTAGCAAAACAGAAGTGGTGGCTTTTCTCCAAGTATTTCACATATTTGACTTGAAAGCACAGCAGATGGAGTTAAATCTTTTCCGTGAGCTTCGTAATTTACTCCAAATGCGGCCCACCTCATTCCCCAATCAGGTTTCCATTGCAGTTTACATTTTCCTTTTGTTACTGGAACTTCTATTTTTTCCCCGTTTGGGTCTTCATATGTGATTGTTCCTTTCTCTGTATTTGTTTCAATTACTGGAACTTGTAAAACTTGAGAAGTTTTTGCGCATATTGGCAAGAATGGACTATAAGTCTGCTGCCTTTCTTCCCGAAATGATGGAAGCATTACGTCCATCACTTTATCATAATTTTTCAGCAGTAGTAAAAGTTTTTCATCGTAAACGCCAGATTTATAACACTCTGTTGCACTACTGAACTCGTATTCAAATTCAAACAAATCAAGAAATTTACACAACAATGAATTCATGTGATGACCATAACTCTGATGAGTGCCAAATGGATCAGGTATCATAGTCAATGGTTTATTTAAGTGCTCTCTTAGCATCTCTTGATTTGGCACATTATCTGGTATTTTTCGCAAACCATCCATATCATCTGAAATTGCAATGATTTTGGTTTTTATACCAGGAGCTATTTTTTTTAATGCATTTACAACAACTGTAGTGCGGAAAACCTCTCCAAAGGTTCCTATGTGGGGTAAACCAGAGGGTCCATAACCAGTTTCAAATATTATTTCTTTTTTATTAGGAAACTCTTGCAATACTTTTTCTGCTTCTTGAAATGGCCAATTTGTCATTATCGGGATTAAATAATGTATCTTAACTTAAAGTGCTACTAGTTTCAATGGATTTTTAATATAATGATATAGTATTAGTGTTAGAGCTATTATTATAAGGTTAAAGATATGTCCACAGGTAGTATACAAACAGATCAATTATTTAAAGGTCTTACAAGACCTGCAATGCTCTTTGGTGTGAGTTATATGTTTGCAATATTAAACGTCCTGATTTGCATGCTAATTTTCATTAATTCAAATGATTTAAGAGTGATTCTCTTAATGTTACCAGGTATACATGGACTTGGTTATATAGCTTCTGCAAAAGAACCGTTGTTTATTGAATTATTTATGGTAAAATCGGGAAAGTGCTCGAAATGTTTAAATCGTTTTTACCATGGAGCCAATTCTTATGATATTGCTTAACGTTGTGTGATGCTGAGGTTTAGGGCTATTCAATCAAAGAATAAATCTACTCTGAACAGGGAAGTTCACGCTGCTGAATTTATTCCTTATTCTTGCTATTGGAATAGCACAACCTTGATGACAAAAGAAAATTGGTTGGTTAAGGTTATAAAATTAAGTGGTTTTGCATTTGAAACTGCCGATGACGAGGATTTAGTCATACAGAACAACATCAGGAATCAGATGCTAAGAAGCATTTCATCTCCGGCATTTAGTTTGTATTTTCATACTATCAGACGTAAGAAAAATATTTTTTCTGATGAATTTGCAAGTCAAGGTTTGCCGAATTTTTTCGCTAATCACGTAAATCTAAAATGGAGAGAAAAACACGCAACAAGGCAATCATTTATTAATGACCTATACATTACGATTATTCGTAGAGCGGACACAAAAGGAGTAGAATTTTTGTCACATCTACTAAAAAAATTCGGACATGTAACTTCAAAACATGCTTGGGAAAGTGATATACGTGCCACGTATGAAGATTTAGAGGAAACGACAAATCGTGTAGTGACAAGCCTTAGAAATTATTCGCCTAAAATTCTTGGAGTAAAAGAAACTCCAGATGGTTTGTTCTGCGAAATAATGGAGTTTCTATCTAGAATCGTAAATTGTGGCTTCGTTACAAATACGCTTTTTCCGCTAAGAACTGAAATATCAAGATACTTACCAGTACATAGGTTATTCTTTGGCCGTAAGATGATACAGGTTGTGACTCATAATGAGAGTAAATATGCTGGAATAATTAGTATCAAAGAATATGGAAATCATACTTCTGCAGGAATGCTTGATTCGTTTTTACAACTTCCTTACGAGTTTATAATTACGCAATCTTTTCAATTTATAAACAGGCAAATGGCGATTGGAAAAATGCAGATACAGCAAAATCGAATGATACAGTCTGCAGATAAAGCTATTTCTCAAATAGCAGAAATTTCTCAAGCGCTTGATGACGCAATGAGTGGTAAGATTGCGTTTGGTCAACATCACCTGACTGTTTTATGTATAGAAAAAAGTCCTAAATCATTGGATAACGCTCTGTCGTTGGTAGAATCAGAGCTTTCTAATTGCGGTGTTTACCCTATACGTGAGAGAGTTAACCTTGAACCAGCATTTTGGGCGCAAATTCCTGGTAATTTCGATTATATAGTGAGAAAAGCTACAATAAGTAGTCTTAATTTGGCTGGATTTGCATCTCAACATAATTATCCTACTGGTAATAAATTCAATAACCACTGGGGAGATGCCGTTACAGTTTTTGACACGACATCTGGTACTCCATTTTTTTTCAACTTTCATATAAGGGATGTTGGACACACTATGATAATTGGCCCAACTGGTGCTGGTAAAACTGTTTTAATGAATTTCCTGTGTGCCCAAGCGATGAAGTTTTCTCCAAGGATATTCTTTTTTGATAAAGATCGCGGTGCAGAGATTTTCTTAAGAGCACTTAGTGGTATCTATACTGTAATAGAACCAAGAACTAAAACAAATTTTAATCCTTTACAACTTGATGATACCTCTGATAATAGAACATTTTTAATGGAGTGGATAAAGTCTTTAATTTCGGTATATAATGATAAATTTACTTCAGAAGATATTGCACGAATTAATGATGCAATTGAAGGAAATTTTAAATTAAGAAAAGAAGACAGATTCTTGAGAAACCTCGTACCGTTTTTAGGGCTTGCAGGTCCTGATACTCTAGCTGGGGCAATATCTATGTGGCATGATAATGGTTCTCATGCTGCAATATTTGACAATAAAGAAGATTTGCTAGATTTTTCACGAGCAAGAGTATTTGGTTTTGAGATGGCTAGCTTGCTCAAAGATCCTGTTGCTCTTGGACCGGTCTTGATTTATTTATTTCATAGGATTAGTATATCTCTTGATGGCACTCCATCTATTATCGTTCTTGATGAGGCATGGGCGTTAATAGATAATCCAGTTTTTGCACCCAAGATAAAAGACTGGTTGAAGGTACTGAGAAAACTAAATGCTTTTGTGATTTTTGCTACTCAGAGTGTTGAGGATGCAAGTAAAAGTACTATTAGCGATACGCTTGTACAACAAACAGCGACACAGATTTTTTTACCAAATCTGAAAGCTACTAGTGTCTATCGGGATGTTTTTATGTTAACTGAACGTGAATATATATTAATTAAGCACACAGATCCGAGTACTAGATTCTTTTTGGTGAAACAAGGAGTCAATGCTGTAGTAGCTAGAATAGACTTAAAAGGCCTGGATGATATAATCAACGTATTATCCGGACGTGCAGAAAGTGTTCTATTGTTACACGATATATTAAATGAAGTTGGGGACAACCCAAAAGTATGGTTGCCTATATTTTATCAGAAGGTAAAAAATGTTTAAGACTAAGCTGTCATTGCTATTAATTGCGATATTTTTACTAAATATAGACTTTTTACTCTCATATCCAGTGCTTGCAGATGGAGTAAGTGGTACTGACAAGACAGAATTTGTTAGCAGATTTAATTCCACTGGCAGTTTTAGTCGTGCATCTAATCCTGATTGTGGAGCGTTTAAAACAGCTGCAGCACTTGCTGGAATAGCGATTGCTGTTGGCGCAATATTTACTGGCATTGTTTTGATCGTTTCTTCTGCTGGTTTGTTTACCGCTCTTGTTATTGTTGGAATGATAGCTGCAATTGTTGGAGTCTGGAAAGCGATAGGAGGGCTTGTTGTTTGTGAACATAGTTTTGTTAAACACCCAGTTGCACGTGATCATGATGGAAAATACAAAAATTTTAAATTAGAAGACACAGGTTATAGTGGCTGCACCAATGAAAATTACCAAACAGAAGAGGAATATTTTTCTTGTTTGCAAAATAAAGCTCTGGAAGACGTGAACAAAAAAGATTATGACGGGAAAAGAGCAGAAAAAGAAGCCTTAAATTCTAACGTTCAGGAGAGTACAGAGAGTTATTACTGGCCAAAAAATGGTGTGCAATACAGTGAATATATAGAAGTATGTCATCGAAACCCTTTAACTTTTGGTAATCTTTTTAATAAGGTAGACTTTAATTCCAGAGGAAAACCTGGATACATAGACTTTGATGTCAGGGAGAAAGACACTGGATACGTAGATGGGTCATGGTCCTCGAAGGTTGATGGTGGTCTGGAATGTAGAGTTCTCAAAGCAGGACAGAGCGAACCCATACATGGATCTACATTCAAAGCAGTGAGAAAAACGGGCAGATTATGTGTGGAGTTAGCCAGTGTTAGCATGATTGGTATCGAAATGACTCCTTGGCCGCAAGGGGTTGATATGGGGTGCACGGAATTGCCACCTGACCCACTTGCTCCTATGTGTGAAAAATCTGTGATGATATTCAAAAATAAAGATGGTACAGGAGAGGAAAAAGTTCCTATTGGTAATAATGATGACTATAAAACTATTATCAGATCTAAAGAAAAAAGACTCAACGGACAAGGGGGGAAAATTTTTGTAGGTTATGATAATGCTGGCTGTTTTAGCTCGTATGTTTCTGAAGCTTGTTATAACCAGGCAGGGAGTAAATCATTAGCTCCTATTCCCGTAACTTCTATGATAGTGCAATGCATTAAGGAATCGTTAGATAATTTAGTTGCAGGTAAAGGTGCACCAAATGGTGAGAGTTTTATATCTGTAGCACAGAAAAGGCTGAAAAACACTGTAACTGCTGTTTTAGTTTTAGCTTTAATACTGTTCTCTATAAAAGCCATGTCTGGTGGAGTTCAGAGGCCTCAAGAAATGTATATGTTGATCATAAAATTCGCTTTAGTGATTTACTTCACAACAGGCAGTACCATGTCTCATTATTATGGAGAATTAACTCATCTCTCAAATGGTTTGTCAGAGATAGTGCTAAAAGCATCATCTGAAAGTAAAGGCATATGTAATTATAAAGCAGGTACAGATTATGAATATACTCGTGCAGGAAAGAGGGTATCTTACAGTTATCTTGCACCTTGGGATAGGCTTGATTGTAGAATTTTATTTTATTTAGGTGCCCCTTTAGATGGAATTGGTGGCAAAATTGGTACTGGAGGTGTTGCAACGTTAGCAGTCTTGCTTGGTCCTGCTCCTGTCTTATTAGTTGCAGGTTCGGTAATCGGTATTATTTTTGCTGGTGGACAAATTTTAGTAGCTCTTGTCTGTATATTTATGGCCGTTCTGATGATGATGGTTATTTTGTGGCTGTGCTATGTATTTATTTTATCTCTAGTTGCTTTAAGTGTAATCATCATTTTATCACCTTTGTTCATTCCTATGGTTTTATTCCAACACACCAAAGGATATTTTGAAGGCTGGGTGAAAGAGTTGATTACCTATAGCTTATACCCGGTTATCCTTTTTGCGTTTTTGTCCTTTATGTTCATAGCATGTGATAAAATCTATTTTAAAAATTTAAATTTTGAACTGGACGAGTCATATAAAAATGAACAACCGGACAAGTCATATGAAAAGAAACAAGCAGAAATCTCATATAGTAAGAAAAAACAGTGGTTTAAATTGAAAGATGGGGAATGTGATAAAAATGAAACTACTCTTGCATGTATGATGCAAAATTATAGCTTTAAAAAGAGCAGCATACTTGGTCTATTCGACTTTACATACATGGAGTTTGGCAGCTCTCTCATCGGAGAATTATTAAAATTGTGTTTAGTATTATTCCTCTTTTACCACTTTTTAAACATTCTTCCTGGCATGGCTGCTGAACTTGCTGGTAACCATAGAGCAGCACTTGGCTCAGGTCAGACACCTGGACAAATGGTGGGCAAAGCTTTATCTGCTGCCAAAGCTGCTGCTGGGGGTGTTGCTGGAGTTGCTGGTGCTGCTGCTAAGAAGTTGAGTGGTGGAGACAAGAGTAAATCTCGAGGTTCTGGTTCTAGTAGCTCCGAGAGTGTTAACAAAAGCACTGAATGAGTTGGATTTATGCTAAAATTTTTGCTGATAATACCGTTTTTTTTTCTGTCAGGCTGCGGGGAACATCACTGTATTAAGCCAGAAAATTTATCAGGTTTGCGTGAAAAACTAGATATAGTGTCAACAGAGCAGAAATGGGTTGATTCTGGTGTTAATATCTCAGATAGAATAAGAGTAACAGAGATTGATATAGTGCCTAGTAAGGTTAATTTTTGTCCTAAGCAGTATGCAGATTTTGCAATTGGGCCTGGGAGAAATGACGTTGCATTACCATTTGCACTTAAAAAAGGCGATACGATAAGCTTTAGTGTGATTGGAAGTAAAGTGTGTAAAGATAAAGAGAGTGAGACAAAAATCAGGTATTTGAAAATCGAAGAAAAGTGTAGCGAGCAAGAAACGGAACATTTTGCACATGTTTTAAATCAAGAGAAATGCCAAGGTGGCAAGGATGGGATATGTCCTAATAAATATATAATAGGCGATGCGCAATGGTTGAGTGGAAGAGAGTACTGGTTTTCGAAGTTAGATCAAGATGAAAGAAAAAAGGAAATTGAAAATATTATTAACTCTATAAAACAAGGAGAGAATATAGATTGCAGCAAGCTTTCAGAGAGCAGTGCAAGTAAGATAGATACGCACATTTTAAATTCACTCTGTAGACGTATATGTAAATTTTCTTCTGGTCGTAGAGGCGAGGATTGCGTGTATATTGAATATAATAATATAGAAATTGAGCTATTCAATGCTTTAAATTCTAGTGGTGAATCTGTTGTTGCTGAAATTATTAGTAACGTATTAAAGGGAAAACAGGTAAAAACTGACATTACATTTCTAAAAGTTGGTATGGATAATGAAACTCTTGAACACATTCCAGGTGGTGGTTTATGTACTAGTTGTGATCATAAGATGGAGAATGACCATCAAATACCAAGTTTAACTTTTAGTCTATGTAGCAGAAATGACAAGAGCTGCTACAATACAAATGACAAAGGCGGGTTCAACATAAGAGTAACGAAGAACCATAGTCTGGAAAATAGCTTGTATGTAAGTGTTTCCGATAAATTCCCTGAGCATAAGCCTGGTGAAAATCAAGCGGATATATCTGTAGATATCAGCAAAGTTCATGACATGGAAAACTTGAAAGGAAAATTAAAAGACAAAACAGGCACCATATATTACGGAATAAGAGACCATGGCTGCGATTACAAAAATGAAGGTCAGTTTAGCATTAACCTAACAACTCAAGAGCCACCTACAAAAACTTTTAGTGCAATATATAATTTCTTTGATGAAAAAGTGAAAACTGCATTTTTCGGCTCTAATTATAAAGACCCTAACGCAATTCACTCTGATACTAGTCCTGTAAAGTCTCTTTACGAAAGTTTTATAAAATCAAGCAGAACAAATACCATTAGATCTACTATAATATCACTATTAGTACTATATATAATCTTATATACTCTTTATTACTTTTTTGGATTAACTCATATTTCTATATATGAGTTTTTAATTATATGCGTAAAGATAGGAATCATCGCCCAGCTATTGCAGGATAATAGCTGGGACTTTTTTTATAACAACGCATTCTCTATATTTATTAACACTCCAAAACAACTAATAGAAATAGCAAATTTTAGAGGCACTACTTCAAATGTTTTTGAGTTTCTTGATTTGCCGCTCAATAGGTTCTTGTCATCGCATTCAGTATTGTTAATAGTATCTCTTATATTTTCTGGCCCTTTGGGCATTGTATCTTTTTGCTTGGTGATTTGGGGTTTAATCACAGTGAGCTTATCTATTTTTAATGCCTTATTTTCTTTTATTACATCTATAGCAATAGTTGCGTTATTACTTTCTTTAGCACCTATTTTTATTATTTGTCTTTTATTTGCGTATACTAGGCAGATGTTTCAAAACTGGGTTAAAAATTTAGCAAGATTTGCAATTCATCCAGTGGTCCTTTTAATTTTTATATCACTGATAAGTCAGGTTATGGATTATACTGTGTATTCAGTATTTGATTTTGAGGTCTGCTCTACATGTATACTTAATATTAACCTAAAGATTTTTAACCCTTGTATTTTTTATGGTTATGCTTCCAAATATACACCTAATATTACCGCTATGATGGCTTTTGTTATTTTGGGACACGCTATGAAAGCTTTAGTTGAAGCTTCTTCCGCAATATCTGACTCGTTGTTTGGTGCTTATGTAGCAAGCGAACCTGGAAGACAGTATCAACAAAGCTTAATGGGAACAGTAGGGTTAGATGAACAAAGCGTTCAAAGAAGAGAAAGAGGAGATGCCTCTCAACAATCAGGTACGTCAAGACCTCAAATACCACAAGGGACTCAAAGGTCAACGCCTCAGATACCACAACCAGGAAGACAGCAATGATAAGTAAAAGATCACTATTATTGATACTGTGTCTTGCAATCACTGGTTGTAATATGGATTGTGTCGAGCCTGGGTTGCAGAGCAAAAACACCAGCGTTAATGTGGATGTTCCAGTTCGTAAAGCCGATAAAATTCATTGGGTTGATTCTGGTCAGGTAATTGGTCAGGGTGAGAAAATCAAATTCACCCTCGATGGATCGGTAAATTTTTGCCCTTTTAAAGAAGACAAAAATCCAAGGAAAGTACTTGTGCCAGCTAGCTTTTGTGCTGATGGCTCAGAACCAAATTATAGTAAGGCTGCGGATATTAATAGTGTACCTAACAATTATGGTGTTAATGAAAGTAAAAACGAACTATGTGGTGGCAAAGGATTTGGCAGCAATAGACGTTATGTGGACACTGGAATTAAAGTAAATCCTGGTGACAAGTTAAGCTTCAGCTTAGTTCCCAGAAAAATAACAATTGATTACGACAATCCAGAAGGGAAAGGCATCAATTTTGATGACAATTGTTATAAAGCTGTAGAAAATGATCGTAAGGAAACTGTATATAAGAAAGCTACAGTGAGTGAAGTACATCAGGGGGGAGAGTTTTTTTGTGATGGTAAAGATGGTACAAAAAATAAAATACAATTTTTACCTCTTGATAAAACAAAAGCAAAGGAAAGCAAAGTGCTAGTTGGCAATGGGTATACCCCATATGATAATAAGGTGCATTTTAATAAAGGTTATATTCAAGACAACGAACCATGGGTATATGGTTCACTACTTGATTTACGCCGCGCTAAAATAGGATTGAACGAGTTATGTGATGGAAAAAACTGTAGTCTTGATGAGAGAAAAAAGTACTCCTCCTATGAGCTTAACTGTTACCATCAAAATATATGCTATACTGAGAAGGGTATATGGAACTATGGTTTAGGTCAAGCAGGAGAACGGAACTGTGTCTCCTCTATAAGGTATAAGAAGTACGATAAAGGAAATAAATGTGATATGTATTCTTATCTAGAAAAAATGGAAGGGAATGTTAAAGCAGGTAGTTTTACTGAAGATGATAAATCTTGGGCTGAGGCTCTTGTTGCAAAAATTGGTGATCCTGATGATAAAAATACCGCTAAAGGTATTCAATGTCTTCCAAAGAAAGAGGGTGCAAAAGTGGATAATATGTGTTCGCAAATTGGCGATAACAATAAATTCGAGGATTTTTCTCTGGAATTCAACAATGATTATCCAGTAAATGACGAGGTAAAGCCCGGTAGCAGTGTGATGCTTGCCATTGCAGATTATGGTCACTATGGAGCTAATAGAGGTGGGTACCATGTTAAAGTGACTAGATCGTGTGAATATATCAATGGCAAAAAACTGTATGTGTATTTGGGTGATAACCAGCCAGGGGATCCATCTGCTCCAAAGACTAATGATTTCAAAAAAGTAGAGAACTTAGATAAAACAAAGGATAAGGTATATTATATAATAGATGGAGGTCTTTTAACAGATGAATGCAAAGACAAAAAACCTATAACAGATGAATGCAAACCTAAGAAGATATATTTCGGCATCAATGTAAGCAACGTAGAGAAAGATGACATTACGGACAAAAATGGCAAATATTACGAAAACAATAAGTATAGTGTAACTTTATTTGTCAAAAGAAAAATTAATGATTTTATTTCATCGAATATAAACAAGATATTTGATTTTATGAAAAAAGAAGTAATTGGTGACAGCGTTAAAGATTCATACAAAGGATATATAAAAGCTCTTCTTCAGGGAGTAAGAGCTTTGCTTACTCTATACGTTATATTTACTGTCATTGGCTATATGCTTGGAACAATACAGCTAAGTAAATTTGATTTCATTGTAAGGATGTTCAAGATAGCATTTATAGCTTTTGCCTTTAGCGATAGAAGCTGGGAACTCTTTGGTACAACTTTATCCAGACTTTTTGTAGATGGTAGCATTTATTTAGTTGATAGTTTTTCTGGCTATGTAGGAGAAGGGGAGAGAAAATTTGCATTCTTAGACTTGACAGCAGGAGTATTATTCACAGCAGAAACTTGGTTAAAGTTTTTATCATTGATGCTCTCTGGTCCTTTTGGCTTTATTGCATTTTGGGTAATATTCTGCGCTACTTATGCGTTTTTAAAATGCATTATTAGCGCTACGTTTAAATATGTAATATCTACTGTTCTAGTGGCGTTTTTACTGTCATTAACACCTTTATTTATCGTATTTATTCTATTTCAAAAGACTAAACCCTTGTTTGATAATTGGATAAAAACGTTGGCTCATGTTTCATTAGAACCAGTCATTTTATTTTCATCTTTATCTCTTTTAAATCAGTTGATGTATTCAGTTTTATATAACCTCACAAATTTTTCTGCATGCTATCAATGTTTAATTAGCGTAAATTTCTTATCGTATGATCTGTGCTTGATGAAATCAATACTGCCTCTTGGATACAGTCCTGGCACTAGCGTTGATGTTGCACTCAGTACCGGAGAGAGGGCTGGTGGACACTTTGCAGCATTACCTATAGACCTAATCCAGGCGTTTATATACCTCATTATTGCCGGTGCAATGGAAGCTTTTGTTTCTATATCGGAAACTATGGTACAAACACTATTTAGCTCTGGTTATGGAGTTACTGGCGGTGTTGGTACAGTTGCTAAGAGCGCATCGCAAGCTATGCTGTCAACCGTTGGCCTTGATGATAAGACCCAAAGTATGATACAGAGTATCAAGCAGAAAATGAGTAAAGATCGGGGAAAAATTGAGGCTAAATTACCTAACACACCAAAGCAACCAGACAAAAAAGAAGATTCTAAAGGAAGTTCTGATAAAACAACGAGTGATAGACCTAAAACATTAAAACAATCAGATCAGCAAAAAAATTCTGATGAAACAATAAGAAGTGATCCTAGTGCTAAAGCTAAAAACAAGGAAGAAAATGGAGAGGAGTAAGATATGAATGATGTTATGGAGTAACTAATTAAAAAGATATTTTAAGTAAAGTTTTAGAAATTTATTCTGTATTTGGAAAAAGTTTAGATATGCAATCACGTTTAGGCAAATGTTGGTTTAGGGTGTTACTTCTTGCAGCTTATGTGCTGATCACAGGTTGTAGTAAGAACGATATGCCTTTTCCAAGGTGCATATCTGCTGACTATTTTGGTCATGAACCTATTGCAGTAAGCGCTCATTTTTCAAGCGATCATGATGCTTTTATTCCAGAAGGTGAAGATGAAAGCGTTATTGATCCTGACACTGGTGAAATTAATTCTGGTTTTCACCATAACCAAGTGGTGAAGTGGAAAGATACTGGATTAGAAACCAATGGAGATAGCTTAATAGTGCGAGTAAATGGTGCATGGACATCTTGGAGTAATAATAACAAGAAGGAATCTAAAAAAGGCAGTTATACCTTACAAAGCTTGGAGCAGTTAAAATATGCAACTAAATTTGAAGGTAAACAAAGTGATAATAGTTTACCTAATTTTCACTTAGTTTGTAATGATTATAAACCTAGCATACAAAAATTTTCAAGTAAGTCTGATACAAGTTGCACTGTAAATTGCAAGTGCATTAATGAAGATGATAGCGCAAATACAGTATCACGTGGTGCTCCATGTTGGTTTACCAATGGTCATGGTGCTTATCTTTTGTTTCAAACGTGGAAAGATGATCCTAACGAAAATCTAAAGTTAATGCGCGATCCTCAATATCCTACTGTACATCTAGGTTACAACTCCGTGGCAGAAAATGGGAGCGGTCTTTTTACTTTAGACAGAGATAGCACTAAATTAAAAGACAGAAATTGTAACCCGGTGAAATTAAAAAAGGGATGGAAAATATATGTAAAAATATTAGATAGATATTACTTAGATAATGTAGGTGGCTACTCTTTTGAGTTCTTAAGTGGAGTGCAGCAGCCAAGTAGTTTTGGGTTTTTTGATTACATTTATAACTATCTAAAATGTGTATTATTGATTAACGAAAATTGCAAAGAACATTTTAATAGCAATGATCCTGCAGTTGCACAAGCTATGTTCGAAAATATAGCTGAAAAAAGTACGAGCTTTCACAATTTTGTTCTTTCCTTGCTTGTTCTATTTGTAATGATTTCATCGCTTCTTTATCTTTTTGGCATGATACGAGAAACTAAGCATGATATGCTCATCAGAATGATGAAAATCACCCTAGTAATAGTGCTTATATCTCCTGGAAGTTTTAGATTTTTCTATGATCATTTTCTTGTTTTATTCGTTAAAGGTCTTGAACAATTAATAAGTGTAATTACTAACTTTGCTCCCAACATGAACACCGGAAGTATTGCTCAAGGAGATGAAGCTAAGTTGTTTAGCTTCATGGAGGACATGTTCAATAAATTTTTTGCTTATTCTGTTTGGAAAAAGTTTGCAGCGTTTTTACATTACCAAATGTGGGCAAGCCTTCTTATGATACCGGCAATTTTCATAGGGATTGTGCTATACTTCTTGCTGTGCTTATATGCTTACATAATATTTCTCTCTGGTTTTATGGGTATAGCTTTTCTTATAGCCATTATGCCACTGTTTCTAATTTCTATTTTATTTTCACCGCTGAAAAGTCTATTTGAAGGTTGGATAAAATTCTGCATCAGCTTTTGTTTACAGTCGATTATGATATTTGCTCTCTTGTCATTACTGGCTTCCATTATAATGAATACCTTTTATAGACAGTTAGGTTTTACTGTATGCTACAATAAATGGTTTGAGGTAAGGTTATGTGCTCCAAAATGGGTGTTTGGTGGTTTTTGTATCGTTGATAAGCAGTACTTTGGTTGGACCCCAGGGCAAATTTTTGTACCTTACACTCTTGGAGAAGCTTCTTCTCTTAACATAGATAAAAGTATAGAAGGTATAGGAAAGATAAGCAGAGAAGGTGGTGCAATAAAATTTACTGGAGGCGCTGGATATATCCCGCTTCCACCGGATTACCCTAAAGATAAAAATGGTGAACATATAAAAGGGTTTCGTTATATAGATTATCCTTTCTTTAATCCAATGCCGGGAACTAAAGATAATCCAGCAGACCACTATATTGCAGAAAGTGATATGGTAGTTAGTAATGGCTGCAGTGCAAAAGATCTAGTACGCTTAACAAATAGTTTATCCCATGCATCAGAGAGGGCTGACATTATATTACTGATCAACAATATAGAGAAAAGGATAGGTGATGTTAGTGAAATAATAAAACGCTACTGTCAAGATATAAATAAATGCAATAGTTATAGGGAAATAATTAATGAAATAAGATCTTTAGTGCGGAGTGCGGTAGAAAAACAAGGTTGTAGAATACTGAAACTTCATGATTTATATAAGGATCCCAACAGTGAATACTGTCAGAAATGTAAAGATTGTGAGGATTGCAAAAATTATCAAGAAAATAGCGATTACCAAAGGGTGCAAGACATACAGAGAGGTTATTTAATCAATGCAGGGGAAATCTTTATACTATTCTTGCTTTCATTTTTAATGTTCTCCTTACGCACGTTCGTACAACAAATGGGCTCAAGTATCGCTGGTGGTGGATTCAGCGTTTACAATATATCTAGTATGTATCAGGCATCGCCTTTGAGTGGCATAATGGAAGGATTCAAACAGCAGTGGCAAAATTTTGCTGGTAGAGGACTTGAGTCTTTAGGCAGTTGGGCTACTCATTTACCGGATAGATTAGCCGGAGGTGCAGCTAATCTGCTGGGGAGAGTACCAAGAGTTGGAGGAGTGCTGAAATACGCTATTGATGTGCCACGTAAATTTGTAGGTGCTACTATTGAAGCAACAAAATTTGCAACATCACCTAAAAATGACGTTGATAAACTTGAGGAAAAGATCTACAGGGCATTTGGAGTTGATAAAGAAGATATTGTGCATAGAAGAATTGATAGATATTTAGAATATTACAAAGGGTATGTAGGATCACATTTGGGCTATACAATAGAAGATGCTATGAAGTTTACTTGGGAGCATGGCCTTGATTCTATAGGAGTTAGCCGCCGTACAGGAGAAAAAGATGGTTATCCAAATAACTTACTTTTTAGAGCAAAATCGTATAGGCAAGATTTCTTGAATAAGCTTCATGATGACACCATAGGCCGTAAGAGAGAACCAGAAAAAGACAATCCTGATCAATCAAATAAGGTAGAACGAGAGTTAGGCACGGAACTAGTAAGAGATAACCATGATCAGCCACTAGAAGAAGGCGACCCTCTTCGACTACGAGGGGGAGGTCAGCCAGATAAGGTAGTACGAGAACTAAGCACAGAACAAGAAGACAAGCCTAATCAACTACAGCATGATCAGCCAACAGAAGAAGATAAGCCTGATCAATCAAATGAAGTGACACGAAATTTAGGCACGGAACCAAAAGGTTCAGATGAAATTGATGATTTTGGATCTGCTTTTGAAGGTATGGAAAAACGTGCTGAAAGAGAAGGCAGAAGAAATCAAGATAAAGTTTACAACCTCTCACCACTTTTTGAAATGAACACTCCAGAAGCTGTAGAAAAACGTGCTGAAAGAGCTAGAAGAAAAGAAGAAAGAGATCGAAAAGACGAAGTTTATAATCTTAAGCCTTTATTTAAAGAACCAAAAAATCCAGAAGAGTACGTTAAGGCACTTTTTGAAATGAATACCCAGGAAGCTATAAAAAAACGTGCTGAAAGAGAGGAAAAAAGAAATCGAGAAGACAGTAAAAGGAAATTAACGGAACCAATGAGGAAACCAGATGCAAAAGGAGATGAGAAGAGGATTGAAGATGAAGACTAATAAAAATTTCAAAGGCCTTGATTATTATAAATTGCAGCAAGACAAAGATGGCAACATAAAGTTAAATGACTACGACGACATTTTAAATGCGCGTAGGGCAAGGGTAGACTTGTTGCGGGATAACACATCACTTGACAAGGATGTCAATTTTGCTAAATTGAATAAAGCTTTGAGTGAGAAATTTGTAGATAATCATAGTTTATTGTCTGAATTTGATAAGGAAGACAAGGAGATTGTACGAGAAAGGATTAAGGTGTTTAGTATTTTAGAAAGTCTTGAAGACCTTAAAAGCGTGAAAAGTGAAGATCTGTTAGAGGTTAGCTTACTGCTGTCAGATCTTAGCTTCATAGAGAGAAATGTTGTACTAAATACCGATCAGAATTCTGATCTAGCAGGATTTAAAAACCTATTTATTGAAAAAAAAGCATCTGGTGAAGAGTATAGTGAAGAAGAATGTAGAGGCTTTCTTGATAATATAGATAAAATCAATACTATAATTAAGTTAGAGTTAGAAAGCAGAATTGAAGGGCTAAATCATGATGAAAAAAATGGTCATGATGATTTACAAGATGAGATTGGTCAAGCAATTAATGCAGCAGGCAAATCAGAAAAAGATAACTGATGAGTCTTGTGTTTGTGTTTTTCTTACAAGCGACTCGATAGCTTCTCTCTATTAAACTGCTAAAGCCATATTGACATTAATCATATAGTATAAATAATTAACTATTTTGGAGCTTATTTAATATGCTACGCATCATTGCAGGCAAATATCGCGGAAGAAAAATAACTACAGGTAAGCATTTAGCTGCACGGCCAACTATGAGTATTGTCCGAGAAGCAATATTTAATATGCTTTCCTCAAGAAAACCTATTTATAACTTGAATGTACTTGATTTATTCTGTGGTAGTGGTTCTTTTTCATTTGAAGCGCTTTCTCGCGGCGCTAAACATGCATTTATGGTAGATTCAGATTATTACAATTTGCAATTGCCTAAAAAAACAGCAAAAGATTTTGGAATTACGGACAATGTTACGCTAATTTGCTGCAGTGCTAACTGCCTACCACAACCTATTTCAAAATGTGACATAGTTTTTATAGACCCACCTTACAATAGCAATCTAGTTGAATCAACGTTGAATGGACTAGCTCACTCAGGCTGGTTAAGTGATGATGCATTGATAATTCTAGAGATTAGGAAAAACGAAGATTTTGAGTGCAATAAAAACTTCAGTATAATCTTGGAACGCACCTACGGTATAGCGAGAATAATTTTTCTTTCTCTATTATAGCTCTTTTTACAATAATCCGAACAGACCGTAATATGCTACTGGCCTGCTATAGCCATAAACACATATCTTATCGCATTCGGACTATTATAAGAAAGGCTATAACTTGAACTTGCATATACTTTTCATTGATGAGTTCCAGTTCTATTTTCTTCAAGTTTCCGGAGAAATTATAGCTCTTTTTACAATAATCCGAACAGATCATAATATGCTACTGCTCTACCATAGCCATAAGCA
>NZ_JAPQLF010000123.1:17937-23403 GCF_028982105.1 Wolbachia endosymbiont of Drosophila bicornuta
TACTGCTCTACCATAGCCATAAGCACATATCTTATCCTATTCGGACTATTGCGAGAAGTGCTATACTTATTCTGTACTGCCCTAGATCAAAATTTTTATTAAATTCAGAGTCTATTAAATATTCATGTGCTTCTTCAATAAATTTATAGCCTTTCTTATAATAGTCCGAATGCGATAAGATATGTGTTTATGGCTATAGCAGGCCAGTAGCATATTACGGTCTGTTCGGATTATTGTAAAAAGAGCTATATTTTCTTTTTCTTCGTAAATGGTGTATTTTGTTGTACCATTGTTATCCTCACGATAAACTAAATGTTCTTTATGATCAGCATGAATATTTTTATTTTCACAAACCTTTTCAGGATCGTGCTCAAGTACTTTTCTACCAACAATCAATAGCTTATAAGAAATTTCCTATGATTCCTTTTAAGCGAGTTTTGAATTTTTGAAATGTCATAACATTGTTGATACGGTTATCAAGAAACGATAAAGTATCCACAAAATCTTCTGAATAATCATTGATAAAAAAAAGTATCGTACTTAAGTACACTCCAGCTAATATTGCTCTTTTTGTATAGTAGTTAAAATCTGTTGATTGGTCATGAATGCCATACCAAATCGCACTAATAGTTCTGTATAAAAGTTTACTAGAAAAATATGTATTTTTTGGTGATACGGAGAATGATAAAACATTTTTTAAAAGTTCTCTATAATTCTGTAGCTTAGCATAGTTTGAAAGGTGTATTTGAATAGCTAACTTTACTCGCTCTCGCACTTTCATATCTTCTAAATTAGAATTTCTTAATTCAGCTTCCATTGAGCTATTTAAGTCCTCTGCTATGTGCTCCAAAGCGCTATATATTCCATTCTGAAATTTGCAAAAGCTATTAGCTAGATTAAGGTCAGTGCACACCTTTAATAGGGTTTCATCGCTTATCCCTTCAAATGGAATAACCCCAATTAGCTTATCTATTATTAACTTTTGTTCCACGCAACATCATACTAAACAGCATGTGTGATTGTACCTGAGATTTTCAAACATTCTACAAAATGCTTCACCACGTTCCTCGAAATTTTTCCATTGATCAAAAGAAGCACACGCGGGAGAAAGTAATATTGTTACTTCTTCTGCGCTATTTAAGGCCTCTTCAAAAGCCAATCTGAATGCATCTTCTAGATTGCAACATTTAACATAATCTACTTTATTCTCCATAACATTTGCAAAAGCTTCGGTTGATTCTCCAATAAGAAAAGCTTTTCTAACCCTTGTAAAATGCTTGCTTAATGATTCTATTCCACCTTTTTTGCTTCTTCCACCAGCGATCCAATTTATGTTTTCATAAGATAAGATCGCCTTTTCGCTCGATTTTGCATTAGTTGCTTTGCTATCGTTCACGAAAAACACATTTCTTATTTTGCCAAGCAGTTCATTCCTATGCCTCAGTCCTGAAAAGGACTTGATTCCATTGATAATAGTGTTGCTATCTACTCCAAGTACCTTACATACGGCATATGTGGCTGCTATGTTTTCTGCGTTGGATATTAGGTTTATTTTCACGTCGCTTACTGATAAGCTATGATTCTCTAGTTTTAACGAGATCTTCTGGATCCCAGTGCCCCTTTTGTCATCCAAGTAGCTGACACTGGGATCCAGATAATTTCGATCTATACCAGTAATCTGTTCAATATAATCAAGCAAATTGTTACCTGCCAATGATATTAGATCTCTTGCACCACCCTCTGTCATCTGAGTAGTTGGCAATGGTTTTTCTTTTCTGGATTCCAGCGTCACGCGCTGGAATGACATCGGGGAATATGTTATTGAGATTGGAATTTTGTCTCCAGTGAATTTGTTGAATATATCAGCAGTAATCTCATTGTCACATCCTATTACGGTAACCTCACTACCGTTTATCAGTTTTAATTTAGTTGCTATGTAGTTCTCCATACTTCCATGCCTATCTATGTGATCTGCTGTAATATTGAGCAGTGCTGAAATGTCCACGTTAATTTCATTCATCAACTCCAATTGAAAAGAGGAGAGTTCGATTACATAAATTTCTGCATCTCTTTCTAGATCCAAAACAGGAACGCCTAAATTTCCACCAATAGCTACTTTTTTCCCTGCAGATTTTAATATGTGCCCTATTAGTGATGTAGTGGTTGATTTACCATTTGTTCCTGTGATGCCTATTACCTTCTGGTTCGTAGTTTTAGCTTCAAGAAATAGCTCAATGTCTGATTTTATTTTGCAATCAAATCTCCTTGCAAGTTTTACTATCCAATGTCGCTCTGTTGGCACTCCAGGGCTTAAAACCAATGCACTGATCTCATGCCAATTGTATTCCTTGGGATGAATAAAATTACATTTTTTATACATCATTTTTGCATTTGCTATTTGCTCTTCATGATCATCCCATGCATATATTCTTGCACCACTCTTTGTTAGAGCGTTAATGGCGGATAAACCAGTTTTACCAAGACCAAAAACCGCGACGTTTTGATTTTTATATTTGTTTAGTTGCACTGCTAGATAACTTATGCGAACCATTTTATAAAGATATCGTACAAATTACAACAGACTTCTTTCGTAGGTTACAACTGTCATTCAATAGAAACAAAAAACTTCCTTGACAAACTCCGCCAGCCCCCTTATCATGAAACTGAAGCTATTTATTTATCTTCGCAGTCTGTGCAGGTTAATGACAAAAAACTTAGGGTATTTGGCGTCTCATGTTTAATTTTTCGCACTACGTGCATCGCATGTCTTTAAAAATCTGGGTTTTTACCTGTATAAGCCGAGACGCGCTTACAAAGCGTTTAAGACAGTAAAAAACGTCAAATTGACAAGGGAGAATTTGAATGCTAGCTACTGCGCGGTTTCTTTGCCTTTTTTCCTGCTTAGTAAATTTCTTAAACACTTGCGGTGTAGGTTAGTTGCAAGTTAAAAGCAGCTAAATCGCTCTTAATCAAGCGTTTTAGAATAAAAAAAACGCCGATATTTTAGTACATGGTAAATAGCCAACCACCACGTGGTTTCTTTTGCCTTTTTTTTCATTTGGTAAATTTCTTAATATTTATGGCTAAACGACAATCGTCATCCCGCTGCTTGTTAGCGGGATCTCTTGTTAGCGGCTGAGATACCGCGAATGAATCGCGGTATGACGGTTCGCGACGGCGTGACGATAAGCTCGTTATCCAGCTGCTTGTTAGCGGCTAAGAGATACCGCGGCAGTATGACGGTTAAGTGGGGTGTCATCCCAGTGTCAGCTACTCGGATGACAGGAGAAGGAGGCTACTTGCATGACACCATTCTTTTTTCTGGATCCAAGTAATCAGGGCACTGGGATGACAAGAAGAGTGCACTGCTGTCATAAAGGAACCAGTGTCAGCTACTCGGATGACAACAAAGAGCTACTTGGATAACAAGAAATATAGGCACTGGAATTGCAAAGAGTTTGCAAATATTAGTTATTACCTGTAGGATATAGAGAAATTAGTAAGGATTTTAATAGGAATAATATGCCATCTGTTACTTTTATTTTACCTGATGGGAGTAAGAAAAGCTATGAAGCTGCAGAGGGAGAAACTCTGCTCAATTTAGCCCACAGAAGTGATCCAGATCTGCTTGAAGGTGCATGTGAAGGTTCTCTTGCTTGCTCTACATGCCATGTAATTGTTGATCCAAAGTTTTATAATGCTGTAGAAATACATAACCCTATATCTGATGAGGAAAATGATATGTTAGACCTAGCTTTCGGCTTAACAGAGACGTCGAGGCTTGGATGCCAAATAAAAATCACAAAAGATATCGACGGCTTGTGTGTAACCATACCAAGTGGTACAAGAAACATATCATTAGATAAACAGGGGAATCATGCGTAAGATTTTTATCTATATTATCGTCTCTTTACTTTTGTTTATTCCTGTAGCGTATAGTGGTTTTTGGTATTTTTCTGCATGTAAGGTAAAAAATCTTTTAGCTGAAACAATACTATACATTAACGACGAAAAATTTGATATTTCACATGATTTTAGTGGATTTCCTTCTAACCTAATTTTCCGTGTGACAAACCCAAAATTTTCCAATGAGCAATTAACCATCTCATCTGATGCTTTATTGATAAAAAATAGATTGTTTGATAAATCAGTATATATCTACATACCAAGCAATGAAGTCAATATTGCTGTTCATGGTGATGAGAAAAAGAATATAAAATGCCACACAAACGATAGCAGCCGCTTTGTTGTTAGACTAAACGATTTACCATCTTCATTGCGATTCAACAAAAATAGTACCGTGATAGACTATATAGATACACTTCGTTACGAAGATTATGGATTAAAATGTGATGTTTCAGAAAATCAGCAAAGTGTTATAACTGAAGTGAATGATAAAAGTAATTACATTCAATTTTACCTCGATAAAGAACTGAGTGGAAATGCTAAGCTAGGATTTGATTTGTATACTTATCGGTATAAAAATACTGCAAGTCCTGAAAGTTACCTTAGTATCGACACTAAATTTGATTATGAATTTGTAAACTACATCTCAGCTTCCAGAATTAATTTCAATATAGAGAAATTTTTGATTCAAAGTAATAATTTTTCTTTTGCTGCAGATGGTGGGGCAAACAATTACAACTTAGTTACATATTCATTTAAAGACAAAATCAACGTGGCTATATCAAATTATAAAGAATTAATCGCGTTTATGATTGGTGACTCAAAAACTTCAGATGCGTTCGAAAAATTAGTACCTTCCTTATCAGAAAAAACAACTGATAATGGCATTCAATTTTCAATAAAGTACGATGATGATGTAGGGTCAAGCTTTATTGGAAAGTTATCCATCACTGATTTTATGAACCAACTCAGTAAAATAATCCAATTAACCAAGAATGAGAATAGTAATTAGCTTACTTTTCATATTGATATTCCACTCAGGCGTAAACGCTTTTACTCTGGATAATAAACTCAGAGATAAAAGCATGGAAAAACGAGCAACCAGTTTATTTGAAATAATAAGGTGTCCAATATGTTCTGGCGAATCATTGTCTGAATCTGGATCTCAGATCGCGTATGATATGCGAGAAGCAATTCGTAAAAAAATCAATGATGGATACACAGATGAAGAGATAATCTCAGAGTTAAAAAATTCTTACGGCAATTCAATTATAATCGTACCACCTATAAAATCTAGCACTTACATTTTGTGGTTTATTCCACTTACAACTCTGCTTATTGGGTGTTTTTTAATACAAAGATACATCAATACAACCACTTAAACCTTTTATATATAGCTAAAGTGACTTAGGTTCTCTAATTGCACATAAGTCAACAATAATTTTCACACAAATCAAAACAGCATATCTTCTCCATAATCCTTGGTAATTTTACATAAGTTAAAAGTAGCATATGGTTCTCTCCGAGGTCTGAGATGACAATAAATTTGTCAAGCCGCAT
>NZ_JAPQLF010000124.1:0-32154 GCF_028982105.1 Wolbachia endosymbiont of Drosophila bicornuta
TATTATGTGCACCAAAATTACAACTTTATCGCTATAAATATTGTTGCCACCTGGTATTTTTGGACCATTCTCGTACCACTTTTCTATGGCTTCGTTGATATAATGAAAAATATTTCCTCTTTTTTCTAGAAATTTGTTATATTCGCTATGGTTACTGACCCTCATTTTTTGTGGCATATTTTTTCTTTCAAGGTTAAATGGCTATTTTATAATGAATTTTGTCAGTAGCCACCAGATTTTTTCAGTTGCTATGCAACAAAGCCATCCCAGTGTCACGCACTGGGATGACATCACTTTTGCTTCAATATTCGCACATTAGCGGAGGTAAGCCCATTGCGAAAATCAGTATGTTAAGGCATGATTTTTAATAACCTCAACATCGCTAAATTCAAAAGTTTGGTTGCCTCTAATTTGAAATTTCTCATTTCCCTTTCCTGCAACTAGCAGAATCATACCCTCGTTATAGGCAATATCTACGCCTTTCTCTATAGCTTCTCTCCTACCTCCTATCTCCAGTGCATCAGGGCAATGTAGCAAAATATCGTGGCGAATTTTTGCCGGATCTTCATCACGCGAATTATCATCTGTAATTATTACTTTATCTGCATACATTTGTGCTATTTTGCCCATTTCTGAACGTTTCGTCTGATCGCGATTTCCACCGCATCCAAAAACTAGAATTATTTTTTTGTTGAGATGCCATTTTAAAGACAATAGGGCTTGTTTAAGCGCACTTGGAGTATGAGCGTAATCCACGAATGCAAAAGGTTTCACTTTTTCCATTCTTCCTGGTGGAGAAACGAGTTTTTCTACGCATATTTCTCTGTAATTTAATCCAGATATACCAATTGCACATAGCAGATTATATGCTTGAAATTTTCCTAAAACTGGGAAAAATGTATTGTAAATTTGGTTATCAATTTTTACTGTAAGATGTTGACCATTAGGGGTTGATGTTTGCTCTAATAAAGTAATATCAGAGCCTTTTTTTCCATAAGTCACAACTTTATTACTGCGTTTTTCAGCTATTTTAAGCAATGCGCCGTATTCATCTATATCCGCATTTAAAATCGCTGTTTTTCCTTCTGGTAATACTTCGTAAAATAACCTTTTTTTAGTTTCTAAATATCCACCAAGACTTTTATGGTAATCTAAATGATCTTGCGAGAAATTAGTAAAAGCTGCAGCACTCAACTTTAATCCATGGATTCTATATTGATCAATCCCATGACTTGATGCTTCTAACACTAAGTGCTCTACGTTTTTATTATCTATATCACGTAATGCTGCGTAAAGGTCATCTGCACCTGGAGTGGTAAGACTGTTGCTATTACCTTTTCTACCATTATTGATGCATGTTCCAAGTGTTCCAATAGACGCAGCATTATAGCCAGCGTTTTGCCAGATCTGGCGGCAAAATTCTACTACTGAAGTCTTGCCATTTGTGCCTGTTACAGCAGCAACATATTTTGGCTGTTTGAATTGATAAAACCTGCTGACTATTTCGCTGTATATTTCTTGAGGTTTTGGGTGGAAGATACAGATTCCAGCATCACGCGTTGGAATGATACCAAGGCTTGAAGCTTCTGTTATGCAATCACTTGCAATTATCGCTTTAGCTCCACAAGATAATATCTGATCTATGTAAATCCTATCCCTTCCTGACACACAAACAAAAAGATAACCTTCCTTGATTTTCTTGGGATTACATGTGACGCCTTTGATTTCAATATCAAAGTTAACATCAATAATGTTATGCAGTAATTCTCTCAGTTTCATGTCCTACTTCATCGTTTTGAAAGTCTAAACATGGTAACCTTTTTAGTGCGTCATTAAGGTCAAAGATCAAATCTTCAGGATCTTCCAGTCCACAAAATATCCGTATAAAACTTCCACCATAATCTGAATTCATTACAGATCTTGGCATAGATCTACGATCTATTGGTAATATCAAACTGTCGCACCCTCCCCAAGAAGCACCGATACCAAAAATTTTCATGTGATCAACCATGCAGCTTAGTTCTTCACATGAATATTCTCTACCCAATACTATACTGAATACGCCGCTTGCTCCTTTAAAGTAACTTTTCCATAATTCGTGTTGAAGATGGGAGGGAAGTGCTGGGTACAAAACTTTTTTGATTTTTAAATGTTTTTCTAGCCACTTTGCCACTTCCATTGCTGTATTTTGGTGCCTTTTTATACGTGTGTGCAGTGTTCTTAGTCCCCTATGTGCAAGGTAGCAGTCGTGCGATTGAATGGTTACCCCATAATTTTTATGGCTCTCATAAAGCAATTTAAAAGTTTCACCTTCAGCAACCATAGCTCCCATCACTAAATCTGAGTGACCGGCTAGATACTTTGTTACCGCATATAGTGCAACATCAATTCCATAATCAAGCGGCTTAAATAACAAAGGAGTGGCCCATGAATTGTCGCAAACGGTTACGATTCCACGTTCTTTAGCAACTTTTACTATATGCTCTATATTCGAAATCTCAAACGTTACAGAACCAGGAGTCTCGATCATTATCAATGAAGTATTACTCTGAATTAAATCAGTTATATCCTGTGTTGGATCATAAAAAGTTACTTTTATTCCCCTGTTTGGTAACTCATTTTCGGCAAATCTCTTGAGTCGGTAATAACTGTTATCCTGAATTAAAACATGAGAACCTGCTTTAGTGAAAGTCAAAATAGCAAAAGTAAGTGCAAATAGTCCGGAAGGAAAAATAAGCGCTTGTCCACTCCCTTCAATTTCAGCCAGTGCATTTGAAAAATAATGAACAGTGGGAGTACCAACATTACTATAGCTGTAATCTCTTGCAACATCATCGTTGATTACATCGTATATACTTTCTCCATTTGCTGCATTTAAGTAGTCCTTGTAAGTAGTGAATAATATGGTAGAAGAATGATAAACTGGCGGGTTCATAGAACCTTTATAGTCATTAAATTTTCTTCCTGCTTTAACTAATATAGACTCTTCCTTCACATTTTTATTATTTATTTTTTAAATTGTACTCATCTTGCGTATACAAGTGAAGAGAAATTGCATGTATTAGCTCTATCTCACCCTTCAATAACTCATAAATCAACTTGTGTCTTTTTAGAACGCTCATTCCAATAAAGCAGTCAGACATTAATATTAATTTAATGTGCGAAGGTAATGTTGAAGATGAAGCAAAATAATGATCAGCATGCTTTGCTGATTCATCGATAATGTTGATATCAATTACATCTATCGAATCGCGTATCTTTTCTTCTATTGTTTTAATAATATCCATAATGGTTTCTTTAAGCGACAATATGCTCCTCTTGTCATCCCAGTATCAGCTACTTGGATGACAATCGCAACTACTTATTCTCTTCTTTATTATCTATGTCTTGATAATCAGAATCTACTACTTTTTCCTCTTTATCATTTGGATTTCCTTCTGATGAAAAGCCATTTTCAGCACTATTTTGTTGAGATGGTTGATACATAGCTTCTGCAAGTTTCATAGATAATTGAGAAAGATTAGTGACTTTCTGCTGTATTGAATCAGCGTCATCAATGTTATCAGATTTACTAACTTCTTTTAATTCGTTAACTGCATTTTCAATAGCAGATCTATCTTCTGGTGAAACTTTATCACCATACTCTGTCAGAGACTTTTCTGTAGAATGGACTAAGCTATCCGCTTGATTCTTCACTTCAATAAACTTTTTGCGCTTTTCATCTTCTTGCGCTTTTTCTTCAGCTTCTTTTACCATGCGATTTATTTCATCATCAGATAAACCACCTGAAGATTGAATGCGTATTTTTTGCTCTTTTCCAGTAGCTTTATCTTTTGCAGAAACGTGTGCTATTCCATTTGCATCTATATCAAATGTCACTTCAATTTGTGCCCTTCCGCGCGGAGCAGGAGGTATCCCTTCCAAACTAAACTGACCGAGTAGCTTATTATCAACTGCCAGTTTTCTTTCACCCTGATGCACCTTAATTGTAACAGCTGTTTGGTTATCTTCTGCAGTTGAAAACACCTGAGATTTTTTAGTAGGAATTGTAGTATTACGCTCAATAAGTGGAGTGAATACTCCTCCTAGAGTTTCAATACCAAGAGAAAGTGGGGTCACATCAAGTAGTAACACATCTCTTACATCACCTTGAATGATCCCAGCCTGTATTGCAGCTCCAATTGCTACAACTTCATCAGGGTTAACTCCTCTATGTGGATCTTTGCCAAAGAATTCTTTAACTTTCTCTATGACTTTTGGCATACGAGTCATGCCACCAACAAGAACCACTTCGCCAATTTGACTAGCAGATAAAACAGCATCCTCAAGAGCTTTTTTACAAGGAGCAATAGTTCTTTCGATTAAATCATTCACTAAGCTTTCAAGTTTTGCTCTCGTTAATTTCATATTTAAGTGTTTTGGACCACTTGCATCAGCTGTAATAAACGGTAGATTTATTTCCGTTTCCATTGCACTTGATAATTCAATTTTCGCTTTTTCAGCAGCTTCTTTGATTCTTTGCATAGCCATTGGATCATTTTTCAAATCAATGCCATTACTTTTCTTGAATTCATCTAGTAAATAACTCACTACTCCATTATCAAAGTCTTCACCTCCAAGATGGGTATCACCGTTTGTTGCTTTCACTTCGAAAACTCCATCACCTATTTCAAGTATTGAAACGTCAAATGTACCACCACCAAGGTCATATACTACTATTGTGTGCCCATGTTTCTTATCAAGACCATAAGCAAGTGCTGCAGCAGTCGGTTCATTTACTATTCTGAGTACATTTAATCCGGCAATTTTTCCTGCATCTTTTGTTGCTTGACGTTGAGAGTCGTTGAAGTATGCTGGCACTGTTATCACAGCATCTTTTACTTCCTCTCCAAGATAAGCTTCTGCTGCCTCTTTCATGTTTTGTAGTATAAATGCACCAATTTGACTAGGAGAATATTCTTTATTATCAGTTGTTTTAACCCATGCATCACCACTTTTTGCTGCAAATACTTTGTATGGTACACTTAGATTTTTCATCTCAGGATCACTATATTGACGGCCTATTAATCTCTTAGTAGCAAAAAAGGTATTACTTGCATTGGTGGTTGCTTGCCTTTTTGCTGGAGCACCAATCAACCTTTCTCCTGAAGAAGTCAATGCAACTATAGATGGAGTAGTTCTTGCCCCTTCTTTATTTTCTATTACCTTTGTATCCTTGCCCTGCATTATTGCAACACAAGAATTTGTTGTTCCGAGATCTATGCCTATTGCTCTTCCCATAATGAGTACCCCATTGTAAATATTATCTGATATAAGAATATATAAGTATAGGGCTCATTAATTACAAGCCCAATTTAGGTTTCTAATTAGTTATTAGAACTTAAAAGGCGCGAAAGCCACTTAGTCAGCCAAAAATTGCCTCGTAGTTTATTTGAATTATCAGCTTCTTCATTGCTGCTATCCCCAATTTGGTATCCAGAGTTCTGTAATGGCTTATAACCGTTTAAATTAACATCATCTCCTTGTTTTAAAACAAATGTATTTACATCTAAACTGTTATCAATACTAACGTTCAATGTAATATTAAACTCTTTTTCGATTCTAGAAACTGTATTGCGTTTGTTATTAAAAATGTGCGCTATAACTGCACTGTGTGCTACTAAATCAAAAGACTTATTTCGATTCTTGTTAGCAATATGTTGTAAATCCCTTAGTATTGATGAAACAATTACTTCGTTTGATTTTACTCTTCCAGTACCTTTGCAGTGTAAACACTCTGTAGTATTAATTTCTTGTATGTTTGGTTTAATTCTTTGTCTTGAAAATACCATTAAACCAAAGTCATTTATGTAGCTAAATTGAACTTTAGCTTTATCATCTTTAAACGCTTGCTTTATAGCAGACTCAACAGCTCTGCAATACTGATATTTCAACATATCAATAAAATCGACTACTATTAATCCTGATAGGCCCCTAAGATTCACCTGTCTTGATATTTCAGGTACTGCTTCCATGTTGGTTCTATAAGCTGTTTCTTCTATGCTATCTTCTCCTGTCATCTTTCCTGAATTTACGTCTATTGAAACAAACGCCTCAGTTAAAGTTATTATCAAAGACCCACCAGATGGCAATTCTACTCTATTGCTATATAACTCAGAAATTTGATCTTCGATTCCGTAGTAAGTAAAGATCGGAGCATAACCTCTATACAATCTATAGCGCAACTTACTACCTTTTAGTGCACTGTTAGCATATTGCCTAACTGCCTCAAAAGCTTCCTTTCCGGACACTATAACTTCTATACCATCGCTACAAAAATCACGAACAGATCTCATAATTACATCTGCTTCATTGTAAATTAATGATGGAACGTTTACAGAGAAGGCATTTTTTTGAATGCTCTGCCATAATGAGGATAAGTAATTGTAATCCTGCTCAATTTCTTTCTTATTTTTTCCTGAACCAACAGTTCTTACTATTAAACCTGATCTTTTTGGCAAGTTTATTGAACTCAGTATCTCCTTTAACTGCTTTCTGACATTAGCATCTTCAATTCTGCGAGACACTCCACCTTTACTCATGGAATTTGGCATGAAAACACAGTATCTACCCACTAAAGTTATGTATGTTGTAAATGAAGCTCCTTTATTGCCTCGTTCCTCTTTAGTTAGCTGGACCAATACTTTTTGATTTACTGAAATAACATCTTGTAATTTGTATTTTTTATATAAAGGTACCTCTCTTACAAAACCACTACCTGATCCGTTGACATTCTTACTAGCTGCAGAATCTGAAGAAACATTTGCTGAGGCTTCTTCTATACAATCGTCATTTGAGTAGCCCTCAAAGATAGTTTCCTTTTCTTTTTCTGGAATGTTGAAGTAATCTAGAGATATCTCGGAAAAAGACAAAAAACCTTGCTTATTTTTCCCATATTCAATAAATACGGCTTGCAAAGAAGGCTCTATACGCTTTATATAAGCAACGTATATATTACCTCTTAATTGTTTTTTTTCCTTGAATTCTTGTTCAAATTCTACAACCTTGTTACTAATTGACAAGGCAACTCTTACCTCATTAGAACAGATAGGATTTTCTATCAACAATACCCTTTTACCACTACTTGTCACTTATTTACCGTTTGCTTTTTATTCTGAAGTTAACTTTATGCTACTTAATGCACTGTTGATTGTCAAGGATTTTGCAATCTGCATTATTCGATTGACTTTTAGTATTTTACGTAATAAACTCGCATAGAATTTATTATATCACTATAAGTATGGCGAAAAAAAATGCTTCTTTGCTCGTTAAGTTAGTCAGCACTGCAATCAAGATAACAAAAACTGGTGAAGAAAAATCAACTGGCTATTTTTATGTAAAAAAGCGTAATCCAAAAAAGCTCACCAAAAAACTGGAGTTTAGGAAGTATGACCCAGTAGTCAGAAGGCATGTGTTATTTAAAGAAGAAAAACTAAAGTAATTTTTTTATAAGGAATTTTATTATTATGCAAAATTTACAATTAAGTTATCCTATAATAGTAGAGTTGGGGGATGTGAAAGATACAAAACTGAAATTAATGAAGGTCATTGCACAATTAATAAGTAAGAAGTACACAACACAGAAAAAAGCAGCAAACGCTCTAAAGGTTGATCAACCTAAAGTATCTCAAATCAATAGGTCAAAAATCGAAGGGTTCTCCTTAGAATACTTGCTTAACTTATTGATTGTATTGGGCCAAGACATAAACGTAAGAATAAAGCATAATTCTAAACCTGCATAACATGGTATCCGTTCAGCGGAGTGGCAAAATAAGGTAGACAGGATAAATCAACCCCGGTGTCAAGCACTGGGATGACAAGGTATAAACCTTATCGTCATGCCGCCGCGAACCGTCATACCGCGATTCATTCGCGGTATCTCTAGATCCCGCTAACAAGTAGCGGGATGACGGTTATCAGGCCAGCACCCCTACGATGTCATCCCAGTCTGGGATCCAGGAATTTTATTAAGTTAGTAAGCATAAAAGTAGCCGTTTTATGTTAAAATACAACGTTTTGATGATTATGAAAAAGCTGGATTCCAGACTGGAATGACACCATTTGTTGTAAACTCACTTCTTCTTGATTTGTAGAACAATAAAACAGTAAGCTAAAAGGGAACTTATTACTTAACAAAACAAGACTTAAAATTTTGTGCAATGCTATTGATTATAGCTAGATATGCATCTTTTCCAGGCTCTATGTCTGATCCAATAGGATCAAGAACTACCATTTTTGCGTCATTAGAAAGGGCGTTAGGCTTTATGCTATCTTCCTGTGAATGAGCAAATATACATTTAACGTTTTCTTCCTTCATTATCTTTTTTAGCTTCATTAAACTCTTCATACCTATATAAGAATCCTCTTCTATGGAAAGAATAGCGCTTGGATGATTTAGACCGAAATATTTTTCAAAATATTGATAAGCATCATGAGTAACGATGTATTTTTGATTTTTAAAATCATTCAGTTCTTTCATGATTTCTTTTACTTCTTGGTCTATTTTTTTTATAGCTTTTGTTGCATTAGAACTGTATCGATGGGAATTTCCTTTATCTATGTCAGACAATGTTGCACTTATAGAAAGTATCATGCTCTTTGCATTTTCTGGACTCAGCCACATGTGTAAATCTTTTTCATCTTGAATGTGAGTGATTTTTCTAGAAAATGAATGTGGCCGAGTAGGAAGTAGGTTGATTGCCTTTGACAATTGCACTAGTTCTTTATTATTTTTGGCGAAAGTTTGAACAAACGTCTCTAAGTTATCGTCAACATAAAATATAACGTCACTTGATTCTAAATTACTCGCATCAGATGGCTTTAATATATGATTATGTGCAGATGTTGCATAGCCAAGCAATTCCGGTTCTAAAATCCCTTCTGTAACAGAAGCTACAAGTGAGTGGATAGGTTTGATTGTAGCTACAACTTTTAAATTGGATGAAAAGGCAATATTATAGTATAGTGTAAGTGAAAGTAATAGAAAAAAAGCCAGTAAATGTCTCATATAAACGTTGAGAAGAAGTTAAATTTTGTCAATAAATTGAATAATGTCAATAATCGTGTTCTAAAAATAGAAAATCTTGCTCTCGCATATGATGGTAAAAGAATCCTTGACAATATCAATATGTTCATGGAAAGAGGAGACATAATTACAATACTTGGTCCAAATGGTGGAGGTAAAACCTCTTTAGTGAAAGCAATTGCTGGTATAAATAAAAATTATACTGGAAATATTGTGTTAGCTGAGAACACAAAAATTAGCTACATGCCGCAAAATTTTAGTATTAGTAATTTGATGCCAATAACAGTTGAATATTTTCTTTTAAATAGCTCCTTGAAAAGACTAAAGAAAAATCAATCCATTATTACAGAAACGATAGAGTTGGCTGGTATCGGTAACATTTTGAAAAATCAAGTATTAGAAATTTCTGCAGGGCAAACACAATTATTACTGCTTGCACGTTGTTTAATTGCAGAGCCTGACTTGATCATTCTAGATGAGCCAGTTAGTGCAATGGATATTAACGCACGGGCTAAATTTTATGATATTATAAATAAAATAGCAAAAAAACGATTGGTATCGATTCTTATGACTTCTCATGATCTTAACTCTGCTCTACCATCCTCAGATTACATAATTTGTATAAATAATACTATCTATTGCCAAGGCAAGCCTGATGAGATTACGAAAAATAGAACCCTAAATGAAATATTTAGCAGTTACGCAGCGAAATGATTCAAAATATTTTGCGTCTTCTGCACATAACTACGGTGCTGACGCGTTACAATATATTACCTTATTTACTTCCACCATCAAAAAAATCAATAAATAAAATACAAGGCCACAAGCTAAAGTGTGCTCTTGAAAAATTAGGTCCGGTGTTCATTAAGTTTGGGCAGTCTATCTCATCACGTACTGATGTTTTAAATGAAGATATAACAAATAACTTGTTATTGATATGTGATAGATTGCCATCGTTTTCACATAAAATAGCAGTTAAAACTATAGAAAGTGAGTTTAATTGTAAATTGAGCGACATTTTTTCAAGCTTTTCTGAAAAGCCAATTGCAGCAGCATCGATTTCTCAGGTGCATAGAGCGGTTACAACTGAGGGTAAGGAAGTTGCTGTGAAGGTTTTAAGGCCAAATATTGAGAAAACATTCTCAAGGGATATAAAAATGCTTTCTTGGCTCGCAGAAATTGCAGAAAAATTTAGCGAACAATCAAAAAGGCTGAGGCCAATTGAATTAGTTAAAACTTTTGCTGAAATTTGCCGATTAGAGTTAGATCTACGTTTTGAAGCTGCTCACTCTTCGGAACTAAAGGAAAACACAAAAAATGACAGAGGTTTTTACGTACCTGAAGTAGATTGGAATAGAACTTCGAAAAAGGTTTTAACATTAGAATGGATAGAAGCAACCCCAATATACGAAGTTGAAAAACTGAATAATCATAAGCAAATAGCTATCAATCTTATAGAATCGTTTTGTAATCAGGTATACAGGGATTGTTTTTTTCATGCTGATATGCATCATGGAAATCTAATGGTTGATAGTAATAACAATATTATTGCTCTGGATTGTGGAATCATGGGTAGAATAGATCGTGAGACATGCTATTACGTTATAGAGATACTCAAAGGCTTTTTAAATCGGGATTATGATCACGTTGCAAAAATGCACTTTAAAGCTGGTTACGTTTCATCACAGCATAGAAATTTTGTCACAGCTTGCAGGGCAATAGGTGAACCCATTATTGGGCAGCCTATACAGAAGATTTCATTTGCTAGTTTACTTGCTCAGCTATTAAAAATAACTGGTGATTTTGATATGAAAGTTCAAACACAATTGTTATTGCTGCAGAAAACTATGATTTTACTGGAAGGGACATGTAGAAAGATCTACCCAGAAATCAATATGTGGAAAGTAGTTGAAGCGTGGATAAGCAGTCAACATGAAAATAAAATAGGGTATAGGGAAAAAATTAGAAGTTCTTATCCCATAAAAACAATCCAAGGAATATTTAGCCTTATAGAAAAATTGAACCTAATAGCTGATAAAAAATTAGAAAACATCCAAATTAAAAATAAATCAAATGGAAAAGTCTATTTTTTGCTGTGGTTTGTAATTATAATTCTAATCGTTAAACTTTTAATTTCTTAAACTATGGGAAAAAACTGCGTCAAATCCAATTTTTATTCAACTTAATTTTTAATCTGCAGGAGCCGAGTTGAGAATGTCCAATTTTCCACTTTCTTTATGTATAGCTCTTTTTACAATAATCCGAACAGATCATAATATGCTACTGCTCTACCATAGCCATAAGCACATATCTTATCCTATTCGGACTATTGCGAGAAGTGCTATAATTTTGAAGAGCAGGCAGATTGTGTTACAAGTACTTTGCCTTCAAGCTTAACTCATAGTATGGGTTGTAAAGTGCTTAGTGATTTATCAAATTATATAGCTAAAATTAATGGTGATTTTGCTCTTCACTTAGTAACAAGTAATCATGTTGTAGCCATTTACAGAATGAGTGATAATTACGCGTATTTTGATAGCAATACAGCATTTGTTTCTGAACTAAAAAGCGTTGATCAGCTTATACAAGTTGTGGAAAAAGGAATGGGGTTTGCCAGCTATGAAATAGGAGAAAAAGGCTTTCTCCTTGAACACTTTGATATTAATCAAGCTAATGATCTATTAGATGATGAAGATAAGCAAACCCTAACAAGAGAAATTAAAACAGAACGAGAACTTCTTGCGGAACAGGATAAAGAGCTTGGTCTTATTAAAATTGATGGTCAAGAAGTATCCAGAGTGCAATTATATGACTTTGGGACTAAAATTAATGTAAAAGGTAGCGTGCCATTGCTCATTAATGCTGATATGAAGTTAAATAGCGAAAAATTTCTGGATTATTTAGATAAAAAAGAAGTAAGCATAACAGCTAGAGAATACCTTGATAACTTGCAAAATAGCAAAAATGTGAAAGAGGTAGTACAAGCAACCAAAGCAATTCCTTTTGAAGGTTCAAATCGAGAAGTTAAGGAAGCAGAACACCAACGTAGCCAAGAACTTAAGTTTGCTATGAAGCAATTAATAAAATATCTTTTGACTGCTGTCATTAGTCAGAAAAGCCAACTGTCAGAGGATAATAGCAAAGCAGATGATAATCCTAATCATTATTTGAGTAGTGTAACAATAAGTAGTCAACCGAAGGAGTCACAAAGATATTAATCTGTTTATCTCTGAAGTTGTGAAATTTTATCTACAGAAAGATGGCGTCTTGTAATTCAACAAGAAGATTATAAAAATTGAATCTTAAGTTGTGTTGTGAAATAAAAAATATTTTCTATTCGCGACCTGTGTAGAGGTGTACAAATTATAGTAAGTGTGTATGTTGATAAGTAAACTGGTTTTATACATACTTAGAAATTTACTTATCAATATATATATTACATTCAATAAATTTATATAAAATACTATTTTACATAAGATCGGATGGTAGAATTTTTTGATTTTAAATTACTAAAACCTTCACTCAGTCTCCTAGTCCTGTAATTTTTAATGTGGTCAGGATTAAAAGCAATCTTGAATCTAAGAACATGTCTGCAAAGGAAGTAGAAAGAAATCAAGAAATAATCTTAGCCAGAAAAAGTGGTAGAGAAGTTAAGAATATTTTTCACAAAAAGGACGATACCAATAAAAAGGATTTCATTCTATTGGGGATAAAAACTGTTATGAATTTTCCTGTTATTTCCGAGTTAGATAATATTAATTTAGCAATATTTTATTAAGATCTTAAGCAATATAACCATGTTTAGCAACCCAAAACAGGTAAGTGTGTTATCTAAGTGGAGAAAGTCACCTCTCCCCACTCGACTTCAAAACCTTACTATTACCCATAAATCTATAAATGATGAAAAGCTGCTATTTTACTAATTTAACTTTCTACTATAAATAGATCTATGGTCTAAAAATGGAATATATTATGAAAGGAAATATAAGTACCTCAACTGGTGAATGGGCAGAAAGTGAATTGGGAATTGTTGATTTTGGTGATATAAGATTAAGTAGGAGGCTTTTAAAAATAGTTAATAGTCTTGCTGAATCGCCTGAACGTTCAATAAATCAAGCTTGTGAAGATTGGCATCAAAGTAAAGCAGCTTATAGATTTTTCCAAAATGATGCCGTTTCTGAAAGAAAGATATTATACAGTCATATAATTAAAACTGTTGAAAGAGATAAAGAATATTCAACTATTTTAGCTATCCAAGATACGAGTTATATTTCATATAAAAATCATAAAAAGACTAAAGGATTAGGGATTATAGCAGCAAGGTTAAAATCTGAAACAACTAATTTTAAAACCAATGGATTAGTGACGCATACAACATTTGCAGTTACAACAGCAGGACTATAGCCTTTCTTATAATAGTCCGAATGCGATAAGATATGTGTTTATGGCTATAGCAGGCCAGTAGCATATTACGGTCTGTTCGGATTATTGTAAAAAGAGCTATAATAGTGACGTTGTTTGTTATAAAAAATTTCTATATATTCAAATATAGCAGTTTTGATATGCTGTTTAGAGTGCCGAGAGGTGTCTATTGGTAACTCCCTTTTTAGAGAACTGAAGAAGCTTTCCACAACAGAATTGTTGTAACAACAACCTTTATAACCTATGTTTTTTATGGATAAGAGATATTGATAACCTTGCGAAGTATAGCTCTTTTTACAATAATCCGAACAGATCATAATATGCTACTGCTCTACCATAGCCATAAGCACATATCTTATCCTATTCGGACTATTGCGAGAAGTGCTATAAAATCCGACCGGGACAGCCGCAATAAAGTAGATAAGCCTAAACGCCATCATGTCTTTAGGAGAGTTTGCTAATGAAAGTTCTTAAGTTGACGCCATTGGCTAAACGGATACGGAATGACACCATCCTTTTTTCTGGATTCCAGACTGGAATGACACCTCTGGACACTTCCGTTGTAAAGGAACCAGTGTCAGCTACTCGGATGACACCTTTTTTCTACTTAGTTTGGGTTATGCAAGAAGTCTAATGAAGTGAAAATAAATTTATTTACCAAAATAGAGTTGCCTTGGTCTACAGATCTTAGTTTCTTTATCATTTATCATTTCATACCACTGAGTAACCCAACCAGTGGTTCTTGCAAGTGCAAAAATAGGCGTGAACATATTTGAGGGGATATCAATAGCATTCATTATTATACCTGAGTAAAAATCAACATTTGGATATAACTTACGCACGATAAAATATTCATCCTTTAAAGCTATTTCTTCAAGTTTTTTTGCAATTTTAAGCAGTTCATTATTTTGTTCTAGTTTACTTAGAACCTCATGGCAAGCGCCTTTCAATATACGCGCGCGCGGATCATAATTTTTATAAACACGATGTCCAAATCCCATCAATTTAAATGGATCTTTATCATCTTTAGCTTTTTCGATGAATTTATCTATATCTCCACTCTGCTCTATCTCTTTTAGCATATTTATAACTGCCTCATTAGCTCCACCATGTGCTGGTCCCCAAAGTGTAGCAACTCCTGCAGAGAGGCTTGCAAACAGATTAGAACCAGCCGATCCCACCAATCTGACAGCCGCCGTAGAAGCATTCTGTTCATGATCAGCATGGAGAGTAAATATTTTATCCAGAGCTTTTGCAAAAAGGGCGCTTTTATCATTATCAACAGCATCGCCAAATATCATCTTTAAGAAATTTTCACTGTAACTTAATTCATTGTTAGCATTTATGAATTCCTGATTGTTGATATGCCTATAAATCATTGCAATAATTGTGGAAACTTGCGCTATTGCAGAAATTCCAAAATCTAGGTCTTCACCATTGACATTGTTGCCATGCTTTTCATGATAAGATGCTGACAAACTTGCAAAACATGCAACTAAGATTGACATAGGGTGAGCAGTTTTTGGAAATGCTTTAATTACATTTGTAACTTGCTCTGATACTTTGGATGATTCTTGTATTTTGAGAAGAAATTTTTTGTGTTGCTCTGAACTGGGTAATTCACCATAGAGCAATAAATAAATCACAGCAGTAAAATTATTATTCTCTGCCAAATCAGCTATATTATGTCCCCTATATTTAAGAACTCCTTCATCTCCATCAATGAATGTAATTGTAGAAGAGCATGAAGCTGTAGAAACAAACCCTGGATCGTAAGTGAATAATCCTGTCATCTTATATAAATCCTTGATATTTAACACATCAGGACCTGTTGTTCCGCTTAATACAGGCAGCTCGATTTTTAATCCATTACTTAGTTCTAATAGCACTTTTTTATCCATCACTTAAGCTACTTAAATTTTATACAGAATACACAAACTGAGGAGTATATATTAATACAGTTAACTTTACATTAACCGTATTAAGCGGTCATCAATGCTTTTACTTTTGCATTTAAGCGACTTATTTTACGCGCAGCAGTATTCCTATGAATAACACCTTTATTCACACACTTGTGTAAATTAGATTCAGCATTCCGAAATGCCAGAACAACATTTTCTTTGTCGCCAGACTTGATTATATCAACCAATTTTCTAATAGAGGTGCGAGTTTTACTTTTCCGCATCTTATTTATTAAAGTGCGCTTTGCTATTACCTTTATCATTTTTTTAGCACTCTTATGATTTGCCATATATTAATACCTAAAATACTGTACTTTTCTTTCAATTATAAAGTTTTTTTGTTAATTTGCAATATCAGTTTTTCCTATGGTTAATCTACTGCTTCTCTCTTCAATAATTTTTTCTAAACTTTGCAAGAATTCATTTTTGTTTAACCCAGGATATATTGGGGGCAATATTTCTATTACTGCCTTTCCGGGATTCTTTCTCAGAGAAAGTATGCTTTTTGGCCAAAACAAACCAGTGTTTAAAGCAACCGGTAACACAGGAACAGATAATACGCTATATAAAGCAGCAATACCTGGTTGATATTTTATATTTTGGTTTATAGTTGTTCTTGTACCTTCAGGAAATATTATTATGCTCCTATTTTCTTTTATACGCATTTTTGCTAGTTTGATTATATGGCGTATAGAACTGATACCATCTGAACGGTTAATAAAAATCATTTTCAGCGCTATAAGATGCAAACCAATGAATGGAATCCATTTCAATTCACGTTTTAAAATAAAAACCGCTTTTCTAAATAGTAGTATAAAAATAAATGTTTCAAATGGAGATTGGTGTTTAGATGCAATGACAAAAGGTTGCTTAGTGATGTTTTCCATTCCCCTCACTTCATATTTAATGCCACATAATAAACGCAGCATGAATAATACAACTCTCACCGAACAGACGAGGAAAATGGTTATTACACACTCAGAAAAGAAAATTACAGGGAGAGTAATGAAAGTATAGAATACCTCCCATAATATAAGAAAGAAATTAAACAATAAACTTGAAATCACAAACTCACATAAATTTATTTAAATTTAACTTTATTACAAATTAAAAACAATAAATTTAATTATTGATCATCTGAGTAATAGGATGCGAATCAGCTAATTTGTCCTTTAACTTTTCGTTAGCAATATGAGTATATATTTGTGTTGTAGAAAGGTTAGTATGGCCAAGAACTTTCTGTATCAACACAATATTTGCTCCGCTATTTAGTAGATGGGTAGCAAAAGAATGCCTAATCACGTGTGGAGAGATCTTATTTTCATCAATATTGCATTTTCTTGCCAACTCCTTCATTAATTGACCGACCCTCTGCCTTGTAATTGGTTTATTAGGTTTATCACCTGGGAATAGCCAATCGGATTCCTTTTCTTTAGAGATCAGATTATCACGAACTGATAAATAATTTCTAAGGCTCTGCAATGCTTGTTCATTAAAAAGAATTTGCCTCTCTCTACCACTTTTTCCCTTTATTATTATATAGCATTCTTTGTTATTACTGTTTATTAAATGTGACACTTCACATAATTTCATACTAATTAGTTCAGAAACACGCATTCCAGAAGAGTAAAGGATATCTAAAATCGCATATAGCCTTTTACTGCTTATCTCTTTATTCGATTCGCTTGCTGATTTTCTCACTGTGTCCATTAGCAAAAATATTTCTTCGACACTTAAATACTTAGGCAAAGGACGAGAAACTTTTGGATTCTTTAATTCAGCATCATTAGCCGGCGCTGGATTAAAATCTATTATTCCGTCATTAAATAGACACTTGTAAAAATTTTTCATAGCGGATATTTTTCTTGATATAGAGCTACTTTTATATTTTTTTTGTGTACATAAAGATTTCACATAATCTTTAATATTGGTTCTGTTTACACCAACCAAGGTAGTGCCGCCTTCCAATAAAAATTCTTCAAACTGGTGTAAATCCGAACGATAACTTTCCAGAGTATTTTGTGCAGCGGACCTCTCTGAAGCTAAAGCATCTATGTAATATGTTATGTAAAGATTTTCTTTTTTATTTTGCGACTGTTTATTTTTCATTATCAGTTCCTATATTTATTTCTTTGGCTATAATTTGATTAGAGGTGTTCCCTGTGTTTCTTATGAGAAAATATGAGACAAATAAAGCACTTATCAATAGAGTGAACATCACAAACTTTTGCTTTAACCTTTTTCTTAAATTTAATCTTACTCTTATCATAGTTAAATTATAACGTTAAATCTATAAAAAACACCTTATATAGCACTTCTCGCAATAGTCCGAATAGGATAAGATATGTGCTTATGCCTATGGTAGAGCAGTAGCATATTATGATCTGTTCGGATTATTGTAAAAAGAGCTATAAAGTGAGCTCTACTATAAATATAGAATACTTCTTAGCTGTATCTATCTATATTTATTATAACATAACATTGATTATAATTCTAACATGGACAGATAGAGATTCCAATTACGTTAGTGTTATTGGTGTTAATAAATTTTTAATATACACCTTTACAAAAGAAGAAATCAAATGGCATCTTTTTTTAATAAAGTGCTAATAAAAGGAACGGTCACATTTGACCCTATAGATTCATTATCTATCTTTTCTATAATTTTATCAATGCTATAGAAAGAACGTTCTATTCTTGCTAAAATATAATTAATCACTTTTAAATCAATTTTTAACTGTTTATCTGAAAATCGTTTTATTAGCATAATTCTTAATAATTCCTCGCTTGCAGGCAAAATTTTTACGCTGATAGTTGATAATATTCGAGAACTTAAATCTCTTAGTTTGAAGTTAAGCTTTTTCGGTGAAATTGAAGAAGTGATTAGCAGCCTCTTGTCGTTTTCTTTCATGTAATTGTAACAATGTAATAACATTGCTTCATCTTTAATGTTTTGTACGTCTTCTAAAATAAAAGCATCGCTATACCTAATCTCGCTTACGAAGTTATTCACATTGATAAAGATTGCATCGTTTATTGATTGCCAAATATGAGCAAGATGAGTTTTACCGGAGCTTTTAGGTCCAAAAAGAATCATACATTTCCAAGATAAATCATTAACTACCGAATTATATACGTGCTTATTTTCATCTAAGATGATGTAATTTTGCCGGCTATAATCAGCTTGATTGTTGTTAAACAAATTTAATTGCACGTTGAACCTCTTACGTAACCTCTTTCTGGTAGTAATTTTTGCGCAGAAATTTACTTACGCTCCTCAAATGTGTCAGGTATTCTGGGCTCATTTCTCCTCTTACCATAAATTGATTATGCAAAAGGTCTGTTAGCAGTTTTTATAAAGCTCACTTTTAAAATATTTATTGATTGCATATTCTACTGATACATTGAACATTGCTATTATTGGAATAAAAAGTAATATACCTGTAAATCCAAAATATGAAGCGCATATAGTAATTCCCAGAATAATTACAGTTGGATGTATATGAACTTTTTTTCCTATTAATAAAGGAACTAATATATTTGAATCTATTAATTGTCCAACACCAAATAATAGCAAAACAGCAGCACTTTCAAACCATCCACTAAATTGAGTGATAGCGCTCAAAAACCCAATAACGGTATATAATAATGGCCCTACGTAAGGTATGAACGTTAACATTCCTGATAAAATTCCAATAACAATAGAGTGTTCCAATCCGATTATGCTCAGGCTCACAGAGTAAAAGACCATCATGACAATACATACATTTACCTGCCCCTTTAGATAATTAGATATAATGAAATCCACTTTGGAAAAATAATCTGCAATTTTTCCTCTGTAAGGAATAGGGATTAATTTACTAGCTTTTTCTATAATTAAAGGCCAATCACGTAATATATAGAAAAACACTACAGGAGTAATCACCATTAATGATACCGTGTTAAAGCTTGAACTTAACACTTGGATTATAAAGTTACTAGCAATATCAAGAGCATTCATGAAATAAGATACATAGTTGCTGTAATTTTCTGCTAGATTTTTAGACAAATGATCAAATAAGCTATCCTCGATTTTCATATTAAGAAATTCTAATACAGAGGGGATTACTTTAAGCTTTAATGAAGGCACTTTACTCACTAAGAAATTTAATATTGAAGTAATTTGAACATATATAATAGGTAAAACAAATGTTATGACTAGTATAAAAGCTATTAATAAAATAAGTATTATAAAAATTACAGAACATGAACGTGGTATTCTATACTTTTCAAACTTGACTACTAGCGGATTAAACAAATATGCAATAATAATAGATATTAAACATGGAAAAATCATAGGACGCATCAGGAATAACATCCCTATTATAAAAAGCAGTATGAAACAAATAGTTATATGACGTTTTTGCATGTGTTTAGCATAGCTAATTTACTGAAAAATATGCAATTTATTTTTCCTATGTTGAAAGTATTTTACGATTTGTAATACTATCGTTTTTTACTAAAATTTAGTTGTTTAATCCGCAGGCAAAGATAGATTTTGAGCTCTCTAAATATCTCTTTTGCTATTATAATTATGCTAGTTAATAGGGGAAGTAACCTTTATATGATGTCAGAAATTTTATTTTTCGGAAAGAATCTTGGATAGAGAGGAAAGCTTCTACAAAAAGAAATATGTGCGCTAAGAAATACAAAATAGCAGCATTAATAGTTGCAGCGGGAGTAGGCAGTAGATGCAATTCTACGATTCCTAAGCAATATATAAAACTGGCAGGTAAATCTGTTTTATTTCATACAATTAAAAGATTTCTGGCTAACCAATATATAGATTACATAAGAATAGCAATTAATAGAGACCATGAAAGTTTCTATGAGAAAGCTATATCACTAATTACAGACACTAAATTACTAAGCCCTGTATACGGAGGAGAAAGCAGGCAAAGTTCAGTTAAACTAGGGCTTGAAAGCTTACAAAAAATTAACCCAGATTTTGTAGTTATACACGATGCTTGTAGGCCTTTTGTGTCAGATGTTCTGATAGATAACTTGGTTGAATCTATGATTAATGATCAATATACAGGAGTAGTTCCAGCAATAGAAGTTGAAGACACTATGTCATTGGTGAGTAATAGTTTTATTGAATCTACGATTTCAAGAGGAAAGCTCAGAGCCATACAAACCCCTCAAATTTTTAATTTCAAAGAATTATTATCATGCCATCAATCAGTCAAAGAATTTACTGACGATTCATCACTAATGGTAGAGCACAAAAAACATGTTGCGATTATTAAAGGTGAGAAAAGCAATTTTAAGTTAACCACAAAAGAGGATATCAATATGGCAAAGCTTCTTTTTGAAGAGCCAAAATTTCGTGTCGGAGCCGGTTATGATATACATAAGTTCATTAAAGTTCAAAATGGTGCTGAAAGCTTTATAAAAATTTGCGGTGTGAAAATTGAACACAACATGGCAATAGAAGCGCACTCTGATGGTGATGTTGCAATACATGCAATCGTTGATGCAATACTCGGAGCACTGGGATGTGGCGACATAGGAGAGCACTTTCCTCCTAGTTCCTCTGAATGGAAAGATTGCAATTCATCTCACTTTCTTGACTTTGCTGCTAAAAAAGCAAAAGAAAAAGGGTACAGCGTGTCTAATTTAGATATTACTATAGTTTGTGAAGAGCCTAAAATATCCCCTTACAAAGTAGAAATGAAGAAATTCATATCAAAAGCATTAGAAATTGATGATGAATTTGTAAATATCAAAGCAACCACTGCAGAGAAATTAGGTTATATTGGAAGAAATGAAGGAATAGCAGTGCATGCTTCTGTGTTATTGCATACAAACTTTTATTGGAAATAGAAACGAAAAAACTTACTTGACACCCTTCGCCAGCCCCCTTACCATGAAACTGAAGCTGTTTATTTATCTTCTCTGTACAGATTAAATGACAAAAAGACTCAACGTATCTGGCGTCTCATGTTTAATTTTTTGCACTATGTGCACCTTATGTCTTTATCAAATTTCTAGCTATACAAGCTAAAATGCGCTTATAAAGCATTTAAAACATCAAAAAACGCCAACTTAAAAAATGGATAGTGAGTAATTAGCTACCCTAGGTTTTCTTTGCCTTTTTTTTCGTTTGGTAAATTTCTTAAACATTTATGGCTAAACGACAACCGTCATCCCGCTACGTGTTAGCGGGATCTAGAGATACCGCGGCGGCATGACGTAGGACTGCTGTTATTCAAGTAGCTGACGCTGGAATCCAGCCTTGCTGTAATCTCATCAAGAACGTTGTGTTTTAACATAAGATCAGCCACTTTTATGCTTACCAACTTAATAAAATTCCTGGATCCAAGTAGTCAGGCTACTCGGATGACACCTTCATAAAGTGAAATGAGATCCCGCTAACAAGCAGCGGAATGACGGGAAAAGAGGTGCTGGGATGATACCTTCACAAAGTAAAATGAGATCCAGCTAACAAGCAGCGGGATGACGGGAAAAGAGGTGCTAGAATGACACCGTTTACTATGTAACATCTCATCATATCACAATGTTCGTACAGTTGTGGCGGTATGACGTAGAAAAACTGTTAACTTAAATCTATATTGACATGTCCCATTTTACGCTTATCCCTAACCTCTTTTTTCCCATATATGGTTAAACTAGCTTTTTCGTTGCTCAAATACTTATGAGAATCATATATATCATTACCTATTATATTTTTCGTCATACAAGGAAAGCGTAATACTACTTCCTGCATAGGTAACCCGCATATTATCCTAACTAGGTGTTCAAATTGACTAACGTTACATGCATCCAAGCTCCAGTGGCAAGAATTGTGAGGTCTGGGAGCTAGTTCATTAACTAACAATTCGTTATCCTTAGTAACAAAAAATTCAATAGCCAGAATTCCTATTACATCAAGCGCATTTGCTATTTTCTTTGCAGCTCGTTGTACCTCTTGAGTTAATTTACTATCTATTTTAGCTGGCACTGTTGAAGTATCAAGTATTCCATCAACGTGGTAATTTTCTGCTATAGGAAAAAAAGCTACTTTACCGTTTTTATCTCTTGCAACGACTATTGAAACCTCTTTCAGTAGATCAACACTTGCTTCAAGAATGTACTCTGTATTCCAATCAAAGGAAGCAAATTGCTTCACTTCAGAATCATCCTCAAGCACATATTGCCCTTTTCCATCATAACCCATTTCTGTTGTTTTCAGCCTTGTTGGATAGCCAAAAGCTCTACTGCTTTTCAGTAGCTCATTATAATTTTGTATACTCTTATAGTTAGCAGTTTTTATACCCAAGTTTTTAATAAAATCCTTTTCTCTCAGTCTGTTCTGCGAAATGTGTAACGCTTTTTTACCAGGATAAAAATTTACATCGATATCAATTGCACTACATGGAATATTTTCAGACTCAATAGTAACTAAATCCACACTCTGTGCAAAAGATTCAAGAGCTTTCTTATTAGAGAAATCTGCTATTGTGAAATCATCAGCAACAGAGCAAGCCGGATCGTCTTTAGCACTGGCAAAAACATGTGTTTTTTGTCCAAGTTTTGTTGCAGCGATAGCAGTCATTTTACCTAATTGTCCACCACCTATTATTCCTATTACTTTTTTGCTAAGCGCATCTGGTTCATTCATACTATAAATTGATACTTCCTAATTAAAGTATACTTGAAAAATCTATGAAAAAAGTATATAATTAAGATACTATTTTCTTATCATGAATATTTTATAATGATAGAATACACACTAACTACCAACTTTGTTGAAGTTACAGTTTTACCAATTTATATTGAAGAGCAATCCATTCCTTATGAAAATTGCTATGTATGGATGTATAACGTTAAGATAAAAAACAAAAGCCAGTCAACTATTCAATTGTTAAGTCGTCATTGGCAAATAATAGATTATAATGGAAAAGTAAATGAAATTGCCGGAGTTGGTGTTATCGGAGAACAACCTGTGATAAAATCTGGAGAGGTATTTAAATACACAAGTGGAACATACTTAAATGTACCGTCAGGAATAATGCAGGGTAAGTATGAATTTCTGAATGAAGAAAGCATAAAAGTTTTTGAAGTTATGATACCACCCTTTTCTTTGGATAGTCCATACATCAAAACTAGACCCCATTAACTGTCAAAATAGTTTATTTGTAACCAGACTGCATTCTGTGATTTTTAGCAAAGCACGATCTTTCATTTGAGCTTTCTTCAATTTAAAATAAATACAGAAACTAGCTATCTTCAAAAATATGGTTGAATAATTGTTAATAATAGTGTATAATTATTAATATTTTCAAGCATTTTTGCCATGGCTCTTTCAAAATTTCTCGATCCTCGCAATGATTTGTGTTTCAAAAAAATCTTTGGAACGGAAAAAAATAAGAATATCCTGATCCACTTTTTGAACGATATTTTAGGGTTTACTGAGATAAATGCAATACAAGAAGTTGAGTTTCTTAGCACTATTATGGATCCCGAAGTTGCCTCTGATAAACAAAGTATTGTTGATGTTCTCTGCAAGGATTCTCACGGAAATATATATATAGCAGAAATGCAGCTCGCTAGAGACAAGGGCTTCGAAAAACGCGCTCAATTATATGCCGCTAAAGCCTACTCAAGACAATTAGATAAATCTGGCAACTACATTGATTTAAAGAAAGTCTTCTTTATTGCTATATCAAATTGTAACTTACTTCCTGAAGAAGTTGATTATATTTCTACTCACAATATACGTGATATAAAAACTAACGGCCATTACTTAAAAGATTTTCAATTTATCTTTATAGAATTGCCCAAATTTTCAAAAAGTAAAGTAGAGCAGCTAGAAAGTACAATAGAAAGGTGGTGTTTCTTTTTTAAATATGCAGAAGAAACAACAGAAGAGGACTTAAAAGAGATAGCAGAAAAAGCACCAATAATAAAGCTGGCGTATGATGAGTTAGACAAGTCTCGTTGGAACGAAAAAGATTTAGTAGCCTATGAAGAAAGGATAATGGATCTACGCAAAGAAGAAGCCATTCTTGAATACAGACTTGATCTTGCTACTGAAAAAGGCAAAAAAATTGGTAAAGAGGAAGGGAAAATTGAAGTCGCAAAAGCAATGCTGGCTAATAATGTTGATGTCAACACTATTGTCAAGTTTACTGGCCTTTCTATTAGTGAGATTGAAGAATTAAGTGGAAATCTGTGAACGGTTACGTTTATTTTTTATCCTTATCATCAAGTGTAAATAAGGTTATTGTAGAGATTAAGCCTATTATAACTATTATTAACGAGAATGGGGCAGCTTCTCTATAGCGCTCATCGCTTACAAGTTCATATATTCTAGTTGATATAGTTTCAAAATTAAATGGTCTTATAATAAGTGTTGCTGTGAGCTCTTTGATAGTATCCATAAATACGAGCAAAAATCCCGATAATATACTCTTCTTGATGAGAGGGATATGAACATTCAAACATGTGGAAATAGGTCCATGACCCATAGTATATGCAGTCCACTCAATTTCATTTGGTGTTTTTTTGAGCCCTGACTCTACCGCCTTGAAAGATATAGCAAAAAAACGAAATAAATATGAGTAAACTAATGCGCCAATAGTTCCTACCAAGCTAATTTCCACAATATATTGAGTAATGAAAGAGGATATTCTGCTTAAAAATATTATTATGCTAATTGCGATAATTGCATTTGGAATTGCGTAGCCTAAAGAAATGAGACGTGCTACATTATTGATTACCTTATTTTTACGCGCCGTATATCCAATAATTATTGCAATGCTAATTGAGATTAGTGCAGTGATGAATGATAAACTAACGCTATTTGCTATTATGTTATAGAATCTTGCTTCATATATGAAAAACCCCTTCTCTATGCTCCAATATATGAGCGGAATCATTGGCAAAATAAAACCTATTAATATCGGCAATACACACATAAGATAAGCAAAGATCAATGGTATAGTGCCACTTATACTCCGTTTGTTGTGATAATCTGAATTGGTATTGATTGAAGAGTAGGATATTCCTTTTTTTTGTAGTTTTTTTTCGATAGCTATTAGTGTTGCAACGAAAATCAACTCTGCAACTGCTAAAACAGTAGTTGAATATTTGTCATGCAGTAAAAACCAGGTGCGATATATTCCTGTCGTAAAAGTATCGATAGCAAGAAACTGTGGTGTGCCGAAATCTGTAATTACTTCCATTAGTACCAAAGACAACCCAGCTATAATCGATGGGCGTATGGAGGGTATGATGACAGAAAACAGGCTCTTCAATGAGGAGAACCCAAGTGTTGACGCAATAGTGACTGAGTTACTAACATTCTTTAGACTTGAGCGGACTAACATATAAACGTATGGATATAGGCTGAATCCCATTACTAATATTCCACCACCTAGGGATTTTATTTCAGGAAACCAATAGTCACCTTTGCTCCACTCTAAAATGTCTCTTAATGAGCTCTGCACCGGACCTGAAAACTCTAGCGTATTTACATAGACGAACGCTACTATATATCCAGGAATCGATATCGGAAAGAACAAAGCAATCTCAAAAATTTTACTTCCAGGAAATGAAAAAAATGTGGTGAGCCAAGCTGGAATTACTCCAAATATGAAAGATATTCCCCCCACTCCTATCATCAAAATTAACGTACTCAGTATATATTCAGGGAAAAGTGTGCTGATTACCCATCCGGAATTTGCTGTATCTGTAAATAGAATTGATATTAATGATAATATTGGACAGACGAATAATATACTTACTAGAAATAAGAATATATTTTTAAATACTCTTAAAAACATTAATTTGAATCTATATTTTATATTAAAATGTTATATGTAAAAACTGAAGATATCCAGTAATTATAGCTCTTTTTACAATAATCCGAACAGACCGTAATATGCTACTGGCCTGCTATAGCCATAAACACATATCTTATCGCATTCGGACTATTATAAGAAAGGCTATAACAGCCGTACTATTGAATATCTTTATAATTTTGTATATCATGTTTTTAGTTGATAAGTGAATAATCATGAGCTTCGTCATTGCAACTTTCTATCACTTTGTAGAACTCTCTAATTATTATGACATGAAAGACGAAATAAAAGCTGCATGCAACAACGTTGAGTTAAAGGGCACTATACTCCTTGCAGAAGAGGGTGTTAATGCAACAATATCTGGTGAAAGAAACGCAATTGATAAAATATTCGATTTTCTACGTTCTGATTATAGGCTAAGGGACCTTACATGGAAAGAGAGTGCAGCAGAATATCAACCATTTAGCAAGATGAAGGTAAAATTAAAAAGAGAGATTGTGAATCTTGGTGTAAGCAATCTTGATATTTCCCTTAAGGGTAAATATGTTGATCCAGAGCATTGGGATGATTTTACTTCTCAACCTGACGTTTTAGTAATAGATACACGAAACGAGTATGAAGTGAAATTAGGCAAGTTTAAGAATGCAATTAATCCACACACACAATGTTTCCGTGAGTTTCCTCAGTGGACAGAGTCATTTTCTGAGAGTAAAAACCTGAAAGTGGCTATGTACTGCACTGGTGGGATTAGATGCGAAAAATCTACAGCATATATGAAAAGCCTCGGATTTAGTGATGTTTACCATCTTAAAGGCGGCATTCTTTCTTACCTTGAAAAAACTTATAATAAAAATGGTAATTGGAAAGGAGAATGTTTTGTTTTTGATGATAGAATTGCTGTTGATAACTCACTTACTCCAAGCAACACAATAAAATGCATATTCTGCTCAAATCAAGTTTCAACTGATAAACTGAAATCAGTTCCACGTGGCCAAGTGGTTTGTTCTGATTGTAAACTTCAGTGTTATAGCTATAATAAATAAAACATCATACTGCTGAAGTTGTATGCACGTTGTGATTTGAGAGCAACCTCTACCAGAAAGGGTGTCATGCAAGTGCCCAGACACTGGCATCCAGGTTCTTTTTTTCTAGATTCCAGCGTCACACGCTGGAATGACAAAAAAGCTGATTTTTAACGTAGATAATGGTTATGCAAGAAGTCTATTTCTTGCCCTTAATCAACTCTAAAGCCTTCTCCAAATCTATACTTTCAACATCTGCACTCTTGCCCAAAGCAACGTTTGTTTTACCGCATTTTATATAGAATCCGTACCTACCGTTGCAGATAAAAACTTCTTTTCCCTTTTCATTAACCCCGAGAGATTTTAACTCTTTGCGTGGACTGTTTGCAATAATTTGTACAACTTCGCTCAATTCTGTATTCAGCACCTCTTTGGAGCTTTTCTTAAGAGAAAAGTATTTACCATCATAGAAAATATAGTACCCAAATCGCCCAAGGCCTATTTTTACTTCCTTTCCGGTTTCAGGGTGTTCTCCGATTACTTTTGGCAAGGAAAGTAACTGAGTAGCGGTGCTCAGATCAATCTCATTAACATTTATATCTTTTGGTATGGAAACCGTTTTTTTCTTTTTTAACTCGTTATTAAACTCCAGATAAAGTCCAAAAGGACCCTTTTTGATCATCACTTCTTGGTTTGTTATATCATCTACACCTAAACTTTTTGGATATTCTGAATTGTCGTTACTGCCCGTAATTTCTTTTGTATGGTTGCATTCAGGATAGTTAGAACATCCAAGGAACACCCCGGCTTTTCCAAAGTTCAATTTCAATATGCCACCTAAGCAGTCAGGGCATTTCGTATTCACCTCTTTTCTTCCTTCTTCTGAACAAAACCAATCGATTACCAAATCGTGAATGCCGCTGAAAACTTCATCATGCGTCATTTGCTTGACAGAGTTTACATGACCAAAAAATGGCACCCAAAAGTGGCCTAATTCTTTTTTCCAATCTGCATGTCCATTTGAAATTAAATCAAGCTTTTCTTCCATTTGTGCTGTGAAATCATACTCTACACAACGCTGAAAAAAAGTTTCTAAAAATATAGTAACGATTTTACCACGACTGCTTGGAATAAACCTTTTGCTATCCAATGAAACGTACTCACGATCTTGTAATACCGAAATAATTGTTGCATAAGTTGATGGTCGACCTATACCGATTTCTTCCATTTTTTTTACGATACTTGCTTCACTATAACGAGGTGGCGGTTGAGTGAAATGTTGTTTTGGCTCAACTGAAATCAGCTTGCATGCTTCCCCTTCCTTCATGGCAGGTAGCAGGCCTTCATTTTCGGCTTCCATGTTATCTTGATAGACTCTATAAAAACCATCAAAGAATATACTTGATCCACTTGCTCGCAGAATTACTTTCTGGTCAGTAGAACTAATTTCGACTACCACTTGATCAAGGATCGCCGATTCCATTTGACTTGCAATGGTTCTTTTCCAGATTAAATCATACAATTTAAATTGCTCTGGCGTTAGATAATCCTTAATACTACCCGGCGTTCTACTTATATCAGTTGGACGAATTGCTTCATGTGCTTCTTGAGCATTTTTGACCTTTTTTACATATTTACGAGGAGACTGCGGTAAATATTTATCACCATATAATGACTTAATTGACCCTCTAATTGAGTTTATAGCCTCATCTGCAATATGAAACCCATCTGTACGCATGTAAGTTATCAACCCTACAGTTTCACCACCAATATCGATACCTTCATATAAATTTTGCGCTATGCGCATAACACTTTTCACATTAAAATACAGTTTATTCACTGCATCTTGCTGAAGACTTGAAGTAATAAACGGAGGAAGTGGGTTTCTCTTAACTTGCTTGCGTTCTACTGTGCTTACAGCATATTGCCTTGACTCAATCTCCCTGACTAAGTTCTTTGCTTCTTCTTCATTCTTAATATCAAATTTTTCTAGCTTTTTATTGTCATAGTGGCTTAGCATAGCAAAAAAAGCCTCATCTTTGCTATTTTGCATTTCTGCCTTTATGCTCCAATACTCCTGTGTTATAAATTTACTAATTTCATCTTCTCGTTCGCATATAATCTTTAATGCAACAGACTGCACGCGTCCTGCAGACTTGCTCCCCGACAATTTTGTCCACAGCAGTGGTGACAAACTAAACCCAACTAGATAATCCAAAGCTCTACGTGCTTGTTGTGCACGCACTAAATCCATATTTATTTCACGTGGATTTTTTATAGCCTCTTGAACTGCTCTTTTTGTTATCTCATTAAAGACTACTCTATGAATGTTGCTTTTATCATTGATTGCTTTCTTTTCTTTTAATGTCTCTATCACATGCCAAGCCATTGCTTCCCCTTCTCTGTCTGGGTCTGTTGCAAGATATATATCTGATGTTTTGCTTGCTGCTTTTACTAGCTCTTTTATATATTTTTCTGCTTTTTCAATGGTTTCATACTTTATAGCAAAATCATTATCCGGATCGATAGAGCCGTTTTTTGCTGGAAGATCCCTCACATGTCCAAAGGATGCAGCTACTTTGAACTCTTTACTCAAATATTTACCTATTGTCTTTGCTTTCGCAGGTGATTCAACTATTAATAATGCCATATTGTTAATTATTTTAGTACTTAAAGATAATATGTTGAGAAATATACAATGAAAAGTAAAAAAATATTTTAATGGTTCTTGTGAATTTTACGAACCGGGTTGTGGGACCTTTTCAGAAAACCCTTGGAAGTTGCTATTTTTAAGTGACTTTGAAGGCTCATTACAATAGTATATGATCGCAGCAGCAACGAGAAGCTAGATTCCAGTGTCAGCTACTTGCATGACAAAAAAAGGAGCGCTGGGATGACATCCTCCCTTGTGGAAATTGCTCTCAAATCACAATGCTCGTATAGCTGCGACCCTAGAGGTACTGTTTCTCACCCACTGCAAATATTGCACGGTACTATCCACTTGGTCGTCGTGGCGCGTTTCTGGGAACATTAAAATCTCATACTCAAAATCGTTCAGCCATACTGCTTGATGTGGCAGAAAAACCTTGCCAGACTCTATAATCGGAACAATTTGATGAAATCGAGTGAGCTTGTCATCATGTGGCACTATTTCAATAATCGGTAAATCACTGTTTGTCTTTAGCTCTTGCACCAATTGTTGACCACTTGTTTTTGCTTCGATTAAAATTGCGTGTGGCGTCCATCTTGCAGCTAGTGACAAAACCTGTTCTTTAAGCTTTGGATACTCAAGCTTTGCGCGATATACGTCGAGTAAATAGAATTTATTATCTATTTTTGCCAAGGTGATGCAGACACTAAAGTTGCTCATGTTACTTGTTGAAACCGCAGTATCCCAACTTTGTGTTATATGCGAGAGATTATCAGGAAAGTTTTTATAGCGTTTCAACCACTCTGGTTTAATTATACCACTTGAAAGCGGCAGAGGGTTTTGTTGATATTGAGCAGCAAAAGCGTAACTCCCAAGTTCAGCTTTTATTATCTCAACTTCTTCTTTTCCTCCATCGAGGGGATATAACAACTGACCTTCTTCTCTTGAATATAATATCCTTACAGGTGACGCTGGTTTATTATATAATCGCCTGGTCGCACAGTGCTGAGCTACTCGGATGATAGGAACGGGAGGTATTGGCTTTTTGATTGAATAAATAACCTGCTTATTTTCAGAAATCATTGGCAAACAAATATGATGCCATATGTTTTTTGGCTTGGAGAGAAGGTGTCCAGTTAAGTCCTCCTGGTGTAGCCTGTGCATTACAAGAACGATGACTCCTTTTTTTCTATCGTTCAGCCTGGTTACTAAAGTCTGATCAAACCAGTTTGTGGCACGCTTTCTAAGCGTTTCACTCAAAGCTTGAGCAGAACTGAGCGGATCGTCCACAATGATAAAATCACCACCTTCACCAGTTAGTGTTCCACCAACTGATGTTGCGATTCTGTATCCTCTCTGCACTGTTTGAAATTTATGTTTTGTATTCTGGTCTTTGGATAGTTCTATCTCTGGAAATAGCGCTCTATACCAACTAGACTGCATCACGCACCTGGTGTCGAGCGAGTGCTTTTCGCTGAGCCGCTGAGAATAACTTGCAACTATTATTCTCGCAGTTGGTTGTTTTCCCAGTATCCATGCGGGCCACGCAACGCTTATGCACATGGACTTCATCGAACGCGGAGGCATATTGAATATTATTCGTTTCACTTCACCAGCGCTCGCTGCTTCCAGCCTGTCTGCTATGACTTTTATAGCTCTTTTTACAATAATCCGAACAGACCGTAATATGCTACTGGCCTGCTATAGCCATAAACACATATCTTATCGCATTCGGACTATTATAAGAAAGGCTATATATACTGATAACCGTTATACTCACACCCCGGCACTACCGTTTGAAAGCACAGTTCAATGAATTTTAGAAAGTTCATGATATAATGTTGAAACCAGCGCGTGACGCTGGGATGACAAAAAAAGGAGCACTGGAATGACACCCTACTTAACCGTCATACCGCGATTCATTCGCTGTATCTCTTAACATAGATCCCGCTAACACGTAGCGGGATGACGAATTACTTAACCATCATTACACCGTCATACCGCGATTCATTCGCGGTACCTCAAAGCATAGATCCCGCTAACACGTAGCGGGATGACGGTTGTTGTTTAGCTATAAATATTAAGAAATTTACCAAATGAAAAAAAAGGCAAAAGAAACCCTTGGGTTATTATCCGCTTTAAAATATTGGCGTTTTTTATGTTTTAAACGCTTGACAAGCGAGATTCA
>NZ_JAPQLF010000125.1:0-3232 GCF_028982105.1 Wolbachia endosymbiont of Drosophila bicornuta
TATACATCCTCTAAAAGAAATCAAAAATTGTTGAACTGGTCAATATTTATAACTAATGTTCCAGAAAATAAAATTAGTGCTGAGCAAGTATTAACGATTTACAGAGTAAGGTGGCAAATTGAGTTATTATTTAAATTGTATAAAAGCCATATCAGGCTTGATAAGGTAAAAGGAAAGCCATGCAGAGTATTATGTGAACTATATGCTAAATTGTGTGCAATTCTTATATTTCACGGCATAGTTGGTTGCACAGAAGTGAAAAAGAATACAGAACTTAGCTTAACAAAGGCATTTATTGATCTAAAAAGGCGGGTTAGAGAGTTATTTTTAGTATTAACCAAAATTAATAGTTTAAAAGCATTTCTTAAAAAACTCACTATAACTTGGTCGCGATTTTCATTAAAAGACAAACCTAGAAGGGCTAGAGTATCCACTTTAACCTCTCTAAATTTGCTCACAATCTCTTAACTTGACGCGTATGGTTAACCCTAACATTAAGGATTGCTTTTTAAGGAGTTTTACGCTTTCACCAGAGCTTGTAGGTATTGTCAATATTACTCCTGATTCATTTTCAGATGGTGGTCTTTATTATGATGCAGATCAAGCAACCAAGCAGGCACTGCGGCTGTTATCAGATGGTGCAAGCATAGTTGAACTTGGTGCTCAATCAACAAGACCTGGCTCCTCAATACAAACTCCAAAAGCAGAATATGCACGCTTAAAACCAGTGCTTGATAATCTCAATCAGTATATGAAAGTTGGTGACATTAAAGTCAGCATTGATAGTTTCTGGCCAGATGTTATTTTGAATGTTTTGGAGCACTACAAGATTGCCTTGGTAAACGATCAGAAGGGAGATCTAGATGATAATACCTTAAAAGCGATTGCTAGCAGTGGATGTAGTATCGTTATTATGCATTCACTCTCCATACCACCACATAGTGACAACATTATCCCAAGTGACATTGATCCAATTGATACCATAAATAATTGGGCAGAAAGGAACATTAATAGATTACTAGCTCTAGGTTTTGATCGAAGCTCGATCATTATTGATCCTGGTATTGGTTTTGGCAAATCTATGTACCAGAATATCCAGATTTTACGCAGTATAGAAACGTTACAAAATTTTGGCTGCAAAGTTCTGGTTGGCCATTCTAGAAAGTCATTTATTTCTTCTTTTTCTACAGAACCTGTCTTTAACCGAGATTGAGAAACAATTGCTACATCATCTGTATTACACAACAAGGTTGATTTCCTTCGAGTGCATAATGTGCGTGATCACATGCGATTTTTTGTAGCTCAAGCTGCTTTACAGGGATGATAGTTATCGGAATTATGGCTGTTGATCCCAATGGGGTAATTGGAATAAATAATGGATTGCCCTGGCATTATCCAAGTGAGTTAGATCATTTTCGTCAGGTGACTGACAAACAAGTTATTGTTATGGGGAGAAAGACATTTGAAACTATGCCTCAAGACATATTAGGGAATCGTATCCCTGTTGTTTTTTCTCGTGACAAATTAAATTCTTGTTTTAACAGAGGAGTAAAATGCACTATTATAGCACTTCTCGCAATAGTCCGAATAGGATAAGATATGTGCTTATGGCTATAGCAGGCCAGTAGCATATTACGGTCTGTTCGGATTATTGTAAAAAGAGCTATACTTTGGATTGACAAAAACTCTTGCATAGAAGAAATATAGCTCTTTTTACAATAATCCGAACAGACCGTAATATGCTACTGGCCTGCTATAGCCATAAACACATATCTTATCGCATTCGGACTATTATAAGAAAGGCTATAATTCTAAAGTCTTCATGATTGGTGGAGCACAAATAGCGCATCTTTTTTTGGAGTATGATCTAATCTCAGAATTTATCATAACAGAAATTCACAAACCCTATAAAGGTGATGTATATTTCAACTTAACACTTCTTGATGGATGGCATAAAACTATTCTCACCAAAACGAAAGATTATACTATATGTAGGCTAATACGTTAATATGCATGTTAAAGCAATTTATACCCACCGCATTGAATGTGGGGAAGTATTAGAGCAGGTTCTTGATCGCTATGTTTCAGAGTTGCTAGGAGAGGAAGTTGTTCTTGCTATCACATCAAAAATCATTTCTATTTGTCAAAAACAAGTGGTTTGCAAAACTGCTTGTTCTAAAGAAGAGCTAATCAAAAGAGAAGCTGATGCAATTGTTGATGTAGACCATAATTCTTACGGCATCTATTTAACAATCAAAGACAATATCTTAATTCCATCTGCTGGTATTGATGAATCAAATGGTAATGAAATGTATATTTTATACCCAAAGGATGTTCAGAAAACAGCTCTATCAATATGGAACTATCTCAAGACAAAACACTGCATAAAACATCTTGGTATTTTGATTACAGATAGTAACATAACACCTATGCGCCTTGGGGTTACGTGCGTTGCTCTTGGTTGGTGTGGATTTGAACCATTTTATTCCTATATAGGCAAGCCAGATCTTTATGATCAACCACTGCAAGTAACACAAGTCAATCTTCTTGATGCGCTGGCAACGTCTGCTGTTTTAGTTATGGGAGAAGGGGCGGAGCAAACACCAATGGCAATAATTAGTGGCGCACCAAAGATTCACTTTCTTACTCGTCTGCCAACTACAGAAGAAGAAAAAAGTGTGAAGATATCTATGGAAGAGGACCTTTACTCTCCTCTCCTCATGCGAGCCCGCTGGTTAAAGAGTTAAAGAGGAACTTAAAAATTTGCTATTAGACTTCTAATACCAATTCCCGCTACACAAGTAACTGATAGACAATAATAGAAAAAAAGCCATACTGAAGTAAGTAAAGTAGCGAGGTTTAAATGGCATTAAGATCAAAATTATTGGATGAAAAAGTGGTGGAATCAGCAAAAGAAATGCTGAAGAAAGTCAGAAATAACGCATATGTTGCAAAAAAACTAAATGCTGTAATTGCAGCAAAAAAGCACAGTATAACAGCCGTAGCAAAGATATGCTGCATTTCAAGAAAGGCACTTACTGCATGACCTAAAATTTGGCAGAGAAGAAAAATTATTTCCTCCGCCTCAACGCCTTAGAAAAACTATATTGAATCAAAGTCAACGTGAACAAGTTGAGGTGTGGATAGAGGAAAACCACAATATTATAGCTCTTTTTACAATAATCCGAACAGACCGTAATATGCTACTGGCCTGCTATAGCAATAAACACAT
>NZ_JAPQLF010000125.1:3282-15514 GCF_028982105.1 Wolbachia endosymbiont of Drosophila bicornuta
TGCTACTGGCCTGCTATAGCAATAAACACATATCTTATCGCATTCGGACTATTATAAGAAAGGCTATACTATAAAAGAAATGAAAATAAGAATTCAAGAAAAGTTTGGTTTGAATATCAGCAAATCTACAGTACACCGTAATATGCAAAGAATGAAATTCTCATATATCACACCAAGACCAGTGCATAACGGACAAGATAAAAGTAAACAAGAGGAATTTAAAAAAAAATCTTAATGAAACTATTGTCATGTATCCTGAAAAAGAGCTATTTTTCTTCGATGAATCGCGGTTTGGCACACATTCAAAGATTGGACACTGGTGGTTTAAAAAAGGCATTAGGACACAGGTTAAGGTAAAACTAGGTAGGCAAAATTTTTATCTCTATAGTGCAGTTAATCCCAGAAATGGAGAAAGTTCTAGCTCAAACGTCAATACTGATTGTATGAATATATTCCTTGAGCAGATGTCACAATATTTAGGAACAAGGGAGGCATTTCTTATCATGGATTGTGCTAGTTGGCATAAGTCAAAAAATTTAAAAGTACCTAAAAATATCGACATTATATACCTACCACCATACTCACCTGACCTCAATCCTGTTGAGAGGTTTTGGTTATATATAAAACAGAACATTTTGCGTAACAAAATCTACGACACAATTGCTTTGCTTGAGAGCGCTTTGTGCAAATTTATTACCTCTCTTTCTCACTCCACAATTAAAAAACTCTGCAATGCCGCTTATTTGATTTACTAGTAATGAGAATTGGTATAACGCACAAAGTAGCAGACTAGATGGAGAAAGTTATCAATACATCACAAGAGACTATATGACAATTTACTTTAATGACACACTAGCAAGTTTCAGTAGATCATTGAGAGAATTTAAAGAAAAAGCGTATGGATTTATGTATGATATCGGAACTTGGTTGAAAGAAACATATGAAAATCTCACTGAACGACCTGCAACGCATAATCGCTATACCCCAAAAGAAAAACCCCTTGTTGAAGTTGAAGAAATAGAAATGAAGGAACTAAACCGTACATATAAGCCATTCCAAACTCCACTTATCCACCCAACAAGCAGAAGTTCTGGTGCCAATACCTCAAATCAAGTTGTTGTTACTCGACATACACCTGAAACTACTAAAACAAAATAGATGTAAAACCTACGTTTAAATATGTAGTACTTGAGTGAAGCATTCTTTAACTGTTCTATTCAATAAAACCTTTACAATATTTCAATCATAGGTTTAACTTTACGAAGTTATAATCTATAGGGCTACGATGAACGATTATCTCTCACTGCTAAATCCAGAACAACAATCAGCTGTAACTAACATAGATGGACCGGTTTTAATATTGGCAGGAGCCGGAACCGGAAAAACAAGAACGATTACTTCAAGAATAGCACACATAATTAGAAATGTTCACGCTTATTCTGATGAAATATTAGCTGTTACATTCACAAATAAAGCAGCAAATGAGATGGTATCAAGGGTACTTGAGCTAACGGGCACAAACATACCATGGCTTGGCACTTTCCATGCAATTGCAGCAAAAATTTTGCGCCTGCACGCAGAAATTGTGAGCTTAAACCCCAATTTTACAATCATTGGTGTGGATGACCAATTACAGGTAATAAAAAATATTATCAATGAAATAAGCCATGATTACCTATCAGAAAAATGTAAGACCATTATGAATATTATTCAGCAATGGAAAGAGAAGTGCTTATTGCCATCCGAAGTGGAAGATATTCAATCATTTAGGCCATTGTACGTAACTGCACTCAAAGTCTATCACCAGTATCAGGAAAGGTTGAGATTCCTTAACTCTGTCGATTTTGGTGACTTATTGCTATATAACATACAACTCTTTAATCAAAAGACCGAAGTTCTGTCCTACTACCAAAACAAGTTTAAATATGTCATGGTAGATGAATATCAAGATACAAATGCGATACAATATCTTTGGCTAAAATACCTTGCAAAAGAGCACTCAAATATTTGCTGTGTAGGAGATGATGACCAGTCGATATATAGTTGGCGTGGTGCAGAAGTTGAAAATATTTTGAAGTTTTCTGATGATTTTAAAAATGCAAAAACCGTTAAACTAGAGTGTAACTACAGGTCAACATCCCACATACTTGCAACTGCGTCATATGTTATCAATCACAATAAGACTCGCTTAGAAAAAAAATTGTGGACAACAAACATTGAAGGGGAAAAGGTAAATCTAATAAAATTATGGGACGGAAAAGCTGAAGCAAGGTTCATAAGCGAACAGATATTAAAGCTCAATAAATACAGATTTAGTGACATTGCAGTGCTGGTAAGGGCCACTTTTCAAACTAGAGTTCTCGAAGAGTATTTTATAAAATATTCAATTCCCTACAAGATTATAAGTGGCGTAAAATTCTACGAACGTCAGGAAGTCAGGGATATAATTGCATATTTAAGACTCGTTACAAACAATAACGATGACTTAGCTTTCGAAAGGATCGTAAACCGGCCAAAAAGAAGCATAGGAGCTACAACTCTAAAGAAAATATACACGACTGCTCAGGATAACAAAATTTCTTTTTTTGAGGCAGCAAAAATATTAGTTAATAGTAATCAAGTAACCGAAAGAATTAAACTCTCACTAAATGATTTTTTAAATAAAATTAAAGCTTGGGAAGAAATAGTAAGCGTAAAACCACTGCATGAATTCGTTGAAATCGTAGCAAACCAATCAGGGTATATTGAAATGCTTGAAAATGAGGAGGTAACAGGCTTAGCACGAATAGAAAATGTCAAGGAGCTCATCTCATCTTTAAAAAATTTCGATAATGCCACAACTTTCTTGGAGCACATAAGTTTGGTGATGGAAGTGGATAATATGAATAACGATGACACCGTATATGTTATGACTCTTCATGCAGCCAAAGGACTTGAATTCCCGTGCGTGTTTCTACCTGGTTGGGAAGAGGGATTATTTCCTCATCAAAGATCTTTTGATGACAAAAGTGGTAAAGCTTTAGAAGAAGAAAGGAGACTCGCATATGTTGGCATAACCAGAGCCAAGGAAAGGTTAATCATTTCATGTGCAGATAGGAGGGAAATTAACAACCAGTGGCAACCGATGCGCACTTCTCGGTTCATTAAAGAATTGCCAAGAGAAAATGTTGAGGTAATCAAAAGCAACATTGCCTACTGTTGAAGCTATAATTGCAGATAAACATATCTTACAAATCTGAATTACTTTAACTATATGTTTCTCCTGGCAAAAATTCTGTAACCGTTCACACTTAATTCTTCAATCTCATACCAATTTCTATTACATAACAAACAAATAGACAATAGAAGTGAGAAGGTTATACTAAGGCAGTATAATGATGGGGTTTTGGAATGGCATTGGTATCAGGTTGCAATTTTAGCTTACATTGTGCCAATCTTTCTTCAATTGCTGCTTGCATAAATTCTGCCTGTCTTTTAGTTCTGCAGTGCACTATCGCATCATCCACATATCTTTTAAATGGTACTGTTGGGTGATTTTGTTTCATCCATATATCAAATGCATGGTGCATAAATATGTTTGAAATGATTGGGCTTATTGAACCTCCTTGCGGAACTCCTTTTTTCCATAACTACCTTACTGCCATCTGCTTGCTGAATAGGGGATTTCATCCACCTTTCAACATACAGTATGACCCATTTGCAGTCTGTGTGCTTCTTGATAGCCTGCAGTGCTAAATTGTGGTCCAGATTGTCGAAAAATCCTGTAACATCAACAGCTTTCTTGGTGATCGCATCCTGTCTCCAATAAACAGCGGTTTTGCTATGTATCCTTGATCAGCAAAAAACTTACGTAAAGTTGGAGCCTTGTATTTAGCTTGAGTGAAAAGATTTAGAGCACCATCACGATCTTGAACACTTGCACTATGAACATCAGCCGCAATAATTAAGCCAACTGTATCTACAACAATATGACGTTTTCTACCCTTTATTTTTTTTTCAGCATCATATCCTCTGGATCCCCTTTTTGAGTGGTTTTTACTGATTGACTGTCAATTATTCCTACTGAAGGTGTTTCATTTTTACCAAACATTTTTCTTACCTCTTTTACTAGCATATTATGTATTTTTTCCAATTTGCCATTACTACGTCACCTGAGAAAATAGTCATACACCGTCTTCCATGGAGGAAAATCTTTCGGCAGCATTCTCCATTGACAACCACCTCTCATTATATACCTTATTGCATTAATAATTGTTCTGATATTGTGCTTTCTTGGCCTCCCTATCTTTCCTTGTGCAACATGTGGCTCCAAAATTTCCCATTCCTTATCACTTATATCACTTGGATACAATTTTCCCTCCTATTTTTTACTTACACTATCATATTTTTTTCCTCATTCCTTTTCAAGACATACTCTTAGACAACTGGACGTCAAGCCTATCCTAGTGCTGCATATCAAGCTCATACTCAGTATGTAAATCTTTGACTAAAGCTACAGCGCATTCTTTTTGAACAATTATACTGATTTTGATTTCAGATGTTGTGATAGCAAGTATTTCTATCTTTTTTTCGCTTAAAACCTTGAGTGTGCGGTGCATCACTTCAGTGTTAGACATAACACCAATACCAATTATTGAAATTTTAGCTACATTATCGTTTATAGCATAATTTTCATTCTTATTCAGTAACTTTTCCATTAAATCAATATCAAATTTGGAGATAACAAAACTTGACCCATGTATCATATCAATTTTAACGTTTGCTCCTGCTATATCTCTTAAAGTACGCAAGTTATTTGCAAGGTTAGTGAAAGTTACAAGAGCTTCATTAGTGCTATAAGTTATTCCAGTAATTAAGTATCTCTCTAGTACATCCCTTTTGTGTAGCACTGTGGTGCCTTCTACTTCCTTAAAAGTGGATAGCACTTGCACTTTAATGTTATGTTTCATTGCAAGTTGTACTGAACGATTATGCAGTATTTTAGCACCAGATGACGACATTTCCAACATTTCATCGTAAGAGATAAATTTGAGCTTGCGTGCCTTTGGAACAATTCTCGGGTCTGCTGTATATATTCCATCAATATCAGTAAAAATTTCGCAAATTCTAACACCAAAGGCTACCGCGAAGGCAACTGCTGATATATCAGAGCCTCCTCTTCCAAAAGTAGTGATTCTATCATCATTTATACCCTGAAAACCAGCAATGATCGCAGCAGTATAACCCTCAGCAAAAGATCTTTTCACACGGTCAATCTTTATTGTTTTTATTTTAGACTCAGAATAAAAATCATCAGTTACAATTGGTAACTGCCAGGCAAGCCACGATTTAGCATTAACTCCGATCGATTGGAGAGTGATAGCTAATAGACCGCAAGAGATTTGTTCTCCTGCTGAAAGCATAACGTCATACTCTGATAACTCTTGTCTGCAACTTAAATTTGAGATTTGCCTAGCCTGAAAAGCCATTTGGTCAGTCAATCCTGCAACAGCAGATACAACAACGATTACATTACAACCTTTCTCAATATCGTTTTTTATCAAATTTGCAACTCGGTTTAAATCAGTTAGCGAAGTCCCACCAAATTTTTTTATGATTATTTTGTCCATAGTTACAATATAACTCTCTTCTGAAGAAAAACATAGTTTTTGTAGAGATAGCAGCTTGCAAGCGGTTCAGAAAAGGGAAGATAAAACTATAAAAAACCATAGGCGCCAGTTGGTTTTTAGCTAAAGTCAAGTGTCTGGAATTTTATGCATAGAATCCACCATATGAACAAGATTCAGAAAAAATGCAACGCACATTGGGCAGAGATTAAGTATGCGTGTGCACCCACATACACTGAAGAAGATACGCCACATTTTTAACTGAAATTTAAATGAAAAGTCTGCAGACGGAGACAAATTTTGAGCTCGAGAAACATCTCTAATTGTCATTATAATGAGGTTTCAAGTATGCGGAAGTAATTTTTTTAGCTAAAGTCAAAATTTTCTACCATGACATGAGCCCACCACTAAGCAGCAGGAGACCTTGCATGACCTCCAAAAAATGCTTTTACTCTTTCAAGATAAGTAGGTTGTTCTGCAGGGATTTCTATATTATACATTGAATAATACACTGCTTCCTTTATACTATCATCTGTAACTAATTCCCTTAATTTTTGCTTTATGGCACCTCTTTGAATACTTTTTCCATACTCTTCGTAAAATTTTATGTAAAGCTCTTTAAAGACAAATTCTCTTATTTCTATTATTGATTGGTTAATGTTGCTCTTCACCTCATCGCTTATATTATTTTTATCCGCATAATCTTCGGAGTAAAAATCTTCAAACTTGTCTACCAAAATTTTTAATTTTTTATAATTGCAATATTCTTTTAAAAATCTTTCAGTAAATTTAGGTGTTAATACGTTCACTGCTCCATTTATTTGAACCAAGAAATTATTTTTCGCTTCAAGACAACTAAGCGAATAAATAATACGATCGAACATTCCCAAAGTACATAAACCAAGTCCATCCTTTAAATTCATTAGTAATAGTGAATTCACATCTGATTTTTGATTCTTAGCAGCAGTTGAAACTAAGTTTGCAGCTTGTGTGAGAGTTAGTCCAGTTTTTGATTCTTGCCAAGCTGCTTCATTGGAACCATTAAAGTTAAGATAAAGTTTTAATTGCTCTTTTTGCTCAGTTGTAAGCTCATCTGAATTATTTATGTAGTCTTCAAACTCTTTATTGAGTACATTTGGTTGAGTTCCAAATTTCTGTTTTAGTTCTTCAGCGCAGTTTATGACACTTTCCTCAAAACTTCTAGTATGAACACTTTGACTACCAGTGCCCACATCACTTACATTAAACAAAAAGCTTAGCTGCTTTACATTCAAACCCAAAGGTGAAAAGAGTTTTACTGATGGATATTTTATTAACTCAAGAAGTGCTACTGGAATTAGCAGTGCATAATTTAACAATAATAAACCAAAATTAAATATAAGAAACCCACGTAGAGCTGATACCTTTGATGCAATATACAAAAATGGAAGCTGTAGGTAATATATCAAGTGTATACTGAAGAATAAGATTTTGTCCTTTAATTTTATTGTTGGATCTTTATAAACCTCAAACAACATGCTATTGCTATCAATATTGTTGTTTTTAAAGGAGGTATAGTTGTTTATGATCTTCTCTTGCAAGGGAAGAAGCATTTTATTCAGGCAAATAAACGCAGCAATAACAATAAAACCTGTAGCCAAAAATGCTAGTGCAGGGCTAGAAGTGCTTGTAGATAAATAGGCATAAAGACCATCAACAATTAAGTTTTTGTATAATCTTTCAAAGGGACGAACTAGAATCGGGTCAAGGATATAGTTAACAAGAAGATTTAAATAATACACGAGAAACAAAAGTGCAATCAAAAATGCAATAATACTACAAACAACCAAAAATGCTTTTAATCTCGGATTCATAACCCCCTCTTAATAATCTGTTAATATAATCTATTTTAGGAATAAATTGAAAAAAATGCAAGTTTTTATGTTAAAAGATCAATTGAAATTTCTGAGTTTAGGGTATATTGTTAATCTATTTAGATAAGAATTATTGTGTCAAATAAAATAGGTTTTTGGGCTATTTTTGCCTTAGTGATTAGCAGCCAAATTGGCTCTGGAATTTTTATGCTTCCAATTAGCCTTGCTCCATATGGCATGTATAGCCTTATAAGCTGGATAATATCAGGGCTTGGTGCTATATCTCTTACTTTAGTTTTTGCCTCACTCTGCGCAAAATTTCCGGAAACGGGTGGCCCTCACGTCTATGTAAAGCATGCTTTTGGCCATGCTGGAGCTTTTTTTGTTGGTTGGACGTATTGGGTGATCTCATGGGTTAGCACAACAGCCGTAATAGTTGTGGGTGTTGGTTATCTTACACCATTTTTCCATGAAGATATTCAAAACGTACATCTGTTTTTAGAGATGTTATTACTTACAATTATTACACTAATAAATTTTAGAGGAGTAGCTACTGCTGGACGTGTTGAGTTTTTATTGACGGTGATAAAAATTTCTGTATTGCTTGTAATACCTATAGCAGCATTGTTTTTTTTTGATAGAAATAACTTCATCATAAGTGAAGAAATATCAAATCTTACAACATCGCAGATTCTTGCACGTTCTACACTTATTACTCTATGGGGTTTTATTGGAGTTGAATTGGCAACAGCACCTGCAGGGTCAGTTGATAATCCAGCTAGAACAATACCAAGAGCTGTGGTACTTGGAACAATCTCTGTTGCTGTTGTGTATTTTATCAACAATCTTGCAATTATGGGATTAATAAATGGCAATGATTTAGCAAGTGCAAGAGCACCATATGTTGACGCAATAAAAATTATGGCCTCTGGCAATTGGCACTTGATTATTTCTATAACTGCGTTCATTTTTTGTGTTGGTACTTTAAACGCTTGGGTACTAGCTAGTGGACAAGTGGCCCTTGGCCTTGCAAAAGATAAACTGATGCCACAGTTTTTTGCTCAAAGAAACAAGCACGGTTCTCCTTTCTGGGGCATAACAACTAGCTCAGTTGGAACTGCAACTTTACTAATCCTCACTTCAAGCAACAATTTTGCTAAGCAGATCACATCAATTATCGACTTTTCTGTAGTTTCATTTTTATTTGTTTACCTTGCATGCAGTCTTGCTTTTCTCAAAGTTATTGTGCAAGAAAAGAGTTGTTACAAATTTTTAATTGGCAGTATAGCAACAACCTTTTGCTGCTGGGTAATATTTGAAACTTCTGTGAATACCTTGCTGATCGCAAGCTTATTCACTGCAAGTGGCGTACCTCTTTATTTATTTTGGTATCGCAGAGTTTCTGTATAGCAAATGTTATGTATCTGTTCAGCAGAGTGGCAAAATAAGGTAGACGAGAAAAGACAACTATAGGAAGAAATGGGTGTCATGCCAGTGCGTGACACTGGCATCCAGTTCTTTCGCGCAGTTCCATCAAAAACGTTGTAAAGGATTAATCGCTTTCTTGTTTACCAACTTAGTGCCCAATCTGGATCCCAGATACTGTCTCTGCTGTCAAACAAATTATCCAACAAAATTACAATTAAATGGTTGATTATTTTTAAGAATACCAAAAAAAACATGCATTAATTTTCGCATTAACGCAAGAACTATGACTTTTGGACATTTGCCTTTACTTGCTAGACGCTGACAAAACTTTTGAAAATGATTATTATGGTTTTTGACTACTATAGCTGGCATATAAAGAGCTTTTCGAATACGCTCAGATCCTATTTTGCATATGCAACTTCTCTTACTTACTGACGATCCCGATTGATAATGTCCTGGATTTAGACCAGCAAAAGCTGTAAATTGTTTAGCATTGTCAAAGTTATCAACTGATGGCATTTCTGCGACAACAGCAACAGCAGTAAGATATCCTATACCTTTTATAGTCTTAAGGTTTTCCACCATATTTTTTAGATGTGGATAGTTATTTATATGCTCATTAATTTCTTTTTCGAGAACAATAATTTGCTCCTCTATTGCCAAAATTACTTTAGATATAGCTTCTTTGCAACTGGAATGCATATTTTTGTTTTCCAAGCGATTTGTCTGTTGCACCTTATCATCTTTTAGCGATTGCATGCAACGGTAAAGCTCCCTCAAATGCCTCATTTCAGGTGCAATGGGCTTCCAAAGAGCAGGTTTGTTGGCGATACAAAATCTAGCTATCATAGCTGCATCTGATTTATCTGTCTTATTTCTGAGCAGCTCACTTTTGCCAAAAGCTTTCTGGGTTTACTATACTGACATTATGTCCTAAATCGTGCATAAAAGTAGCCAAATCTTCTCCATACCAACTAGTTGCTTCAAGACATAAATGAGTAAGATTTGCTCCATGGCCATTGCACCAAACTACAAGTTTTGCAAAACCATCTTGATTATTTTGAAAGACTTTGTGTCGTTTTTTACTGTCCACTAACAAACATCAAATTTCTTTTTTGAAATATCCACACCCAAAATAGCATTTACTTGCATAAAATTGCCTCCAAGACTATAAATAAACTGAGAGTTTAGACTAACCTTGTAATACGGGATATAATTCCAAAAGATACTGTTCAGTCTTTAACTCTGTGGGAGGGAAGCAAAATCTGGCTTAATGGCATTAGTGTCGCATCAGCTTCACCCTCCCTGTGAGGTATTTTAGCTCTAATGCCTCACATCATAAAGATACAAGTGTCACGCACTGGGATGACGAGAAAGGAGCACTGGAATTTTTGTTTCAATATTTGTACATGAGCCATGCATCTGAACAGATACAATGTTATAACTAGAGATAATTTTTAAATGATTGATATTTATGAACTACGACTTTTCTTGTTGTCCACTTGTTCAACATTACCCTTCTCAAGTTTACTATCTACTTCTTTTGTGTGTTCATCATCTATACTAGTTTCATCTTTTATCTTACTAGGGTAATCTTCCTGCGATTTTTTATATGCTTCCATGTTGTCATATATAGGGTTACTGATGATTTCTATTTTTTCAGGTGTGAAAATCCTTGCTAAAAATCTCCTTATTATTGGTATTGACCTTAAGAGATCTCTTAGCTTTGAAGATTCTTGTCTTTTGTTTAGAGACTGTTGGTCTATTTTAGAGGTTTTTACACCATACTTTTTATCATCAAAATTTATTGTAGGCTTTCTTTTATTCGAAAGAACACTTTGGGCCTTTGATCCATTGGTTCCTTCAGGCCCTTGAGGTGTAGACATTGCAGGTTTAACCTTAGTTTCATCGTATTCCTTACTCATCTTTCATTTCATTATGTAATATTACTAATATTGCATAATAATAGCTAAATTACAATTAATTGCAAGGTAAAAATATTAAAACAATTGTAAATTTTGTCAGTAAAAATATAATAGAACTTTAAAATTAGAGGTTCATCTATATGAGATACAAAATTGCTGTTATTGGAGCAAACGGAAGAGTAGGGCGTGAGGTATTAAGCACGCTTGCTGAATTTCAAGATGAGGCGATAGATTGCGTTATTGCACTTGCATCGAAAAAATCAGAAGGGAAGAAGGTGAGCTTTAGTGACAAAGAGTTAACAGTTTTATGCCTTGAGGATTATGACTTCGTTGGAACTAATGTAGCCATTTTCTGTGCTGGATCTCATGTTTCTGAAGAGTATGTACCAATTGCAACACAGGCTGGATGCATCGTGATAGATAACAGTTCCCATTTTAGAATGAAAGAGGGTGTGCCACTCATTATTCCAGAGATTAATAAAGAAAAAATTATGGAATATAAAAACCACAACATAATATCCAATCCAAACTGTACTACAATACAGATGCTGCTAGTACTACATCTATTACACCAAAAAGCAAAAATAAAGAGAATCGTTGCTTCAACTTATCAATCAACTTCTGGTGCAGGCAAAGCAGCAATGGATGAGCTCTATGACCAGACAAAAAAAATCTTTATGAACGAAGCTAAAAAACCCAAGATATTCTCTAAGCAAATAGCATTCAATTGCATTCCCCATGTAGGAGAATTCATGGAAAATGGCTCTACAGAAGAGGAATGGAAAATGCAAGAGGAGACAAAAAAAATTTTAGAGGAAGATATAAAAGTTACTGCAACTTGTGTAAGGGTACCCGTCTTTATCGGTCACGCTATGGCAGTAAATGTGGAATTTGATCAACATATCACTGAAGAACAAGCTCGTGAAGTGCTAAGTGAAGCCGAAGATAGTGGAGTTTTAGTGTACAACAGGCGTGAAGATAGTGAATACATAACTCAAATTGATGTTGTACAGGAGAATGCTGTATATGTATCGCGTATTAGAAGAGACAATACTGTTGAGCACGGATTAAATATGTGGATAGTGGCTGACAACCTGCGCAAAGGCGCAGCATTAAATATAGTGCAGATTCTTGAGATTTTGATAAGAGAGCATTTGTCAATCAAGTGCATATAGAGCGCACGTAAGTTGTAATTCGAAGGAAATTGTATATCACATGGCAGCGCGTGACGCTCGAATGGCTTTGTTGCATCGCTACTTATGAAAGGCTAACTATAATTAGGATTATAAGCAACTTATTGAAAATCTTGTTTTTTTTGCAATCAATCTGATCAAATTTAAGAATAGTAACTTGTTATTTATATTAATAAATTTAATTCTATTGAAAATAGCTAAAGCATTGAAATTCTTGAATTTTAGCC